>CALGLS010000297.1 GCA_937959375.1 uncultured Saprospiraceae bacterium | reverse complement strand
CCAGCCAAGGCTACAAAGCCAAGCAATCCGCCAAAGTAGGCATCTCCTCCGTCATAAAAAACATTGTGCTTCCTCACCGCTTTCGCCACCACAAGAAAAGAAACGGAGAGGTCTGGTTCCAACTCATAGCGGGTAACGGGGAAGTAATCGCAGATAGCCTACCGTACACAGACCAAGCCAGTATGAAGCGCAGCATCAGCTCGCTCATGAAGAGTGTCCCCAAGGCAAGCATCACTGACCTGACTAAAAAAGCATAACAAAAACGACATAAAAAAAGCCCTCCCGTATTGTTACAGAAGGGCTCAACCCGATAAACTGAATATCGTGGTTTATCTTATTGCAAGATGATCTTAGTCGTTTGGCTATAGCCTTCAGAAGCAAGCTGTACATAATACAGTCCCTTCGATGGCAAATCATTTGCTTCAATATTTATCGTATTCATTCCCTTGTTGAGTTGCATTTCCTTTTGGAAAACCAACCTTCCAGAGATATCATATACCCGCATGCTAGCAGCCTCGTATTCAGGTACGCGCACTAGGATATTGGTCGTTGTCGCAAATGGATTCGGTTGACTCATCAACTCATAACCAGCCTTTGACGTTTCAGTAGTAGAAGTTGTCGTCATTTCAAAAACACTCAACACATTGGATGCAAAACCATTCGGTTCAAAAACCACGTTCTCTGCTTTGAATGGAATAATATTTAAGTGATTACTCAATCGAGCACCACCCTGCTTTGCTTTAAACAACAACTTAAATAAAGTGGTACTTTCATCCACCGCTTGTCCCATTCCAGTAACATCATACCAGGCAAACTTAAGTCGACCTTCATCCAAAAAGCGCTCACCAAAATCACCAGCATCCAATCCTTCCACATCAACAGACTCTATTCCAACAAACTCCAATACATCGGTATCAAAGTTGAGATCAAACTGCATAGCGGCCAAGGTCTTTGCTTCTTTTGGTGTAAAACTAACTTCCACCAATTCGTCAGACACTAGGTAGGCATCGTTTAGTAACAACTCAAAATTATTGTTAGATCCCGGTGCAAATGCTGGACTCGCATTTAAAGTTACATCACCCACTTTGATCGCAATCAAATCCTGATTGATGGTATCTGTCATCAAGCCTGTGTAATTCAAAGACTCCCAAAAATTTTCTGACAAAGGATGCAAGGGATCATTAAAGACATAATCTTTAGCAACAAAACGCCATGATGTATTATTCGGGAAGGTATCTACTATTGCCAAAATAACCTGCTGCATTCGATAGGTATCAAAGGTACTTACAAAGCCACCGTTATCAACATCTGCCGCAATTATCAAGTATGGCGATTCCAAAGTATCCACGTTCAAAACATGCTTTTGAATATTAAATACATCAAAGGTTGACACACCGTTTCCGTAAAGGGTATCCTTGATGGCAGTCACTTCATAATCACCTCCCGCTGTCAACATATCAAACGCGTAGGTTCCATCTCCATTATTCATAATCGAACTTTGTCCAGTACAGTTCAGTTCTACGGTTGTCACCGGAACACCTGTTTCTTTTTCAATCGTACCAGATACAGTTACAATACTTGGTGGCAGCGTTACCGTTACCGACTCACAGAAGACATCAAAACCACAATCATTATTTGCTTGTAAGCAAAGGTTATAGGTGCCACTATTTTCATAAACGTGTACCGGGTTCTCATCAGTTGATGCATTACCATCTCCAAAAACCCAATTATAACTTGTTGTGTTGGCACTACTCGAGTTGGTCAATGTTACCGTTCCTTCATCAGCCGTATAAGAAAAGCCAGAAGTTGGTGCTACTCCAATGTTTACAACCACGATAGGAATGATGGCATCACAGTTGGTAAAATCAGTTACCGTTACATTATAGTTACCTGCAGCAAGACCACTAAAGGTTGGGCTTGATGTTCCACCACCTCCGATATCATAGACATAAGGACTGGTTCCACCTGAAGCAAAAATTGTAACGGTACCATTCGCCAATCCACAGGTTTCATCGGTCAGACTACTAATGTTGAGACTCGGTCCGCCGATGTCGTTTATTGTTGCAGTTGCTTCAGCAGTACATTGATTTGCATCCGTGACTGTTATCGAATAAGTTCCAGCCACAAGTGCGTTGAATGTGCTGTTAGGTTGATTACCTGATCCTATATTGTAAACGTATGGTCCGACTCCTCCTGATCCAGCTACGGTGACCGATCCGTTTGCCTGCCCACAGTTGGCATCTTGTACTCCATTGACCAATAAGTCTGGCCCTGCAATATCATCAATTGTCACAGCAGTTGTAATGGTACATAAATTATTATCCGTTACCGTAACAACATAACTTCCAGCCAGCAATCCACTAATGGTAGAAGAGGTCTGACCACCATCTCCTGCATCAAAGGTGTAAGGTGCTGTTCCTCCTGTAACAACGACAACAAAAGAACCATCTGCCTGTCCACAATGTGCATCATTTACGTTGGTAGTCGTTGCGACTTCTGGTCCAGGTGAATCATCAATTGTAAATGGAACAGTATCGCTACATCCATTATTATCCGTCACTGTCGCTACATAATTTCCAGATTCAACTCCTTCGAATATCGGACTACTTTGATTATTAAAACCGATGTTGTAAGTGAAATTCGGTGTCCCTGTAGCGGTAGTTAAAATAACACCACCATCTCCCGAGCTACAGGTTTCGTCAATTATTTCTGACACCTGCAAGTCTGGTCCAGGGGTGAATCCAATATTAACAGATTCGGTATCTGTACAACCAAATTGATCAAAAACAGTCACCGTATATTGTCCCGATTCTAAACCATTAAAGTTAGGTCCAGAAGTACCTCCTATGGTATAAAAGTAGGGCGCCGTTCCTCCGCTTGCAGTCGCAATAAAGGAACCATTTTGCATATCACAAATTTCATTTACCAAATTATTAGTACTTACTGTTGGGAGCGGTGAGTCCGTTAAGGTAGCACTAAATATAGCCGTACAATTGTAGGCATCTGTAACGGTAACCGTGTACGTTCCTTCGCTCAAATTACTAAAGACATTGGAAGTTTGAGTTCCTGTTCCCATATCAAAAACATAAGGCGCAGGACCACCACTCATATTGAAAGTAATAGAACCATTGCCATTACCACAAGTTTCGTTAACGACAACAGGCGTGGCATCCAACATACAGTTTGCAACGATATAACATTCAGAAAATTCGGAAGTATTACCTGCTGCATCTATAAATACAGTGGTAACCAAATCACCATCATTTAGCTCAATATTGTTATCAAATGGGGCCGATAATTGCCAGAATCCACCTACAAGTGTTGACGATCCTAAATACGTTTTTCCCTGACAAGGAGCACCTGCACAGCCACTATCATCATTTAAAAACAACTCAATGGAAGCACCTACTAAAAGAGAAGGTATCGGTGTAAAGTATTCATCGATAGAACCTGAAAGAAAAGTGGTAGAAGTAAAGTTAGCTAATGAAAAATCAGGAGCTGGAGTCACCTCGTTTGCCTGTCCTTCAAGTACAATCGCTTCGTCTGAATTACAGTAAATACTGTTTTGAGAAATGCGAACTGAAGTGGATAAGTCCATCACTCGAATACCTTCCAAGTTGTTGGCAATTACATTTCCCTTTCCAGTATTCCCAATATAGTTTCGATCACAATCGACTCCTACCAAAACACCACAATATTCGTTGCCACCTACAATCGCTTCGGCGTAATCTGTGCCGATATAATTGTTATAAATATAATTGTCAGTTGATCCATTTTCCAAAACAATACCGCTCCCTTCAAAAGGTCCTTCTCCTGGCGCGCCTGGAAATTCATCTGCTGCATCTCCATTGTTATAAATCACATTATCTGAAAGTACACAGTTGCTAACGCCATCAATTTTAATGGCATTATTTGGAAAGTTTACAATTTGAATAGCTGAGACTCTAGAGTAATCTGCTTGTATTAAAAACGCTTCGTACGGATAAGTCCATGTTGCATTTCCACCATCTAGTATGATTTGAGGCGTAAAATCACCTCCTACTCCATATCCTGGTTGACTGGTTCCATCTACAATGGTACCTTCATCTGTAATGGTTTGTAAGGATAGACCAGAAGTTGCACCTACAAAAATAGTATGTGGTCCGGTACCCGGAATATCAAATTTAATGATGTTCGATCCAATTGTTGTGTCTGCACAAATCATCGCTGCAGCGAGTGAACCGGGGCCACTTTCATTGGTATTGGTTACCAAAATTTGGCCGATAGAATCGGTACAAGCTGAAAGTCCACTACCTATTCCACAAAGTGAAAATTCAGAAGCGTTGTTCGTTGCGTCAATGAGTTGGGCAACAACTTGCTCTCCACTTTGAATGGTGTCTCCGTGTGCAAATGGAGCGGAAAGCGTCCAAGCCCCTCCAGCGGCAGCAGCAACCGTTCCTAAGTAAGTACTCCCTTGACAAGGAGCACCAGAACAGTTAACATCGCTGCTGATATAAATGTCTACCTCTCCATCAACTGAAGCTGTACCTTGTATCATATTTGCTGTAACCAAATTAATAGATGGCGGTTCTATGTTTTGATTAACCGTTCCGATAAAGTCAATTCCTGCGCTAGAGTTACAAGTAAAACGATTGGATTTTATCAAACAAAAATCAGAAGCATTTTCAATATTGACACCTACTAAGTTATTAGAAATGAAGTTTCCATCATTGACAGAATTACCCCCAATTACATGATCGTTGCCACCATTCTCAATATAGATTCCGCTGTATTCATTACCAGAACCTACCCCAATTGAGTTTGCTTTTATATCCGTATTACTACATTCATTTAGATGAATTCCTGAACCTTCATAGCTACCTGGATAACTAGGATAAACATCTTGAACAGCTCCATTACTAAAGATCCCATTTCCTTTTGCAAAAGCACCCACCGTTAGATTAATAATTCCATTTGCATAAATTCCATTGTAAGGAAAACCTCGAATGGTTAAACCATATATCTCTACGTCATTGGCTTGAACTTCGAGACCGTTAATAGGTTTTGTCCAGTTAACGCTTGCTCCATTTAGCGAAATCTTCGGTGTATAATCTTGGTTGATACCATGCCCCGGTTGAGTAGAACCATCAATGGTCGTACTGAAATCCGTTATTGCTGGTAGAGAGTCACCAGTCATGGCCCCAACGTTTATCGTGTGGTCTCCCAAACCAGGAATATTAAAATAAATTTGATTGGCACCTGTTGTTGTATTGGCACATTCGATGGCATCCCGCAGTGTTCCCGGTCCATCATCATCTGCGCTGGTTACCCAGATAATAGAATTACTGCCACAAGCGCCCGTAGCACCACTAACCGTAAACTCCAGTTGCTGGTTGGTTGAATCTGCATAATTGCTTCCTAGCAAATTAATGCTATAAGTTCCGGCAGCTAAAATACCAATTTGAAGTGTAGTATCGAATGCGACGGAATTGGTATCACAAAGCATCGTTTGCGAAGTATCCCATTCCATATACAAGTCAAAATCAAATCCGTAAACGCCATAATCAAGTGTATCAAGTACACTACAAGAATCAGTGGCAGTTCCAAAAACCCGAATCCCAATAGGGTCAAAGTGAGTTGGATTTGGTGGACTGATGACAATACTATCAATGGAATAGTAAGATGTTTGAGCTGAAAGTTTGTCAATGCTTGTAAGGCATAGCAATCCTGTCAGTACAAGTAAACTAAAGAGTAGTCGACTTTTCATAGGTATGTAAATTTTGAATCTGTTCCGCAAGTGGCCGCTTAGAAAGGGCAACTGCTAGGGTTCATGAGAAAATATGTTCTGTTCTGGTATTATATCTAATACTGTCTAAGAGCATGTTTAAATTTAGTTTCCTATGAAAATCAAGAGTTTATGGTTCTCGCTAACAATTTTTTAATGAGTTTAGCGAGCTAACTGAATTCTAAAATTGGACGCGAGGTTCATAAAACATTGATTTGCAACTAAATGGAAATTTAAACATGCTCTAAGTAAGTGTTCAAAACAACCAATAAGCTAATCAAGACTTATTATTGTTTTTGACCAATTACCTTGATCTGAAAAACAAGTCAAAACAAATTTTGACGATTTTCATATTAGGTCAGTTAGGTAAAGCAATCAGGAATATCACTGCTGGAAACAAAGTATGATTGATTGTTCCGCAGTTAAGCTTAGAGTGGTTCTCAAAATTCTCAAAGAAGTAGTCTCTTTGTGTGATAACTAGTTCTCTTCGATAGTAAAAATACAAAATTTGCAGTAATAATGCAGTTTTAATCTTTGAATTAACGGTATTTCCAAGGCATAGGCTTAAAATAGCCCAAATGAGAGGCGAACTTAGGCTATTTTCATAGAAAAAAGAGTAGCTAAATTGCTGAAAATCGGGTATTTACTTGAAAAATGTATAAATCTGCCATTTTTTGAAACGGCTTTTTTGTTAAGGTCTTGATTATTGCAAAAAACAATCTATTCCCCCTTTCAAGAGTCCTAAAAAAACCGTATATTTACAACTTGAAACGCTATGATTTCATTCTTCTCTGATTGCATTGACTAATCCTAAATCTTAACGATCTATTTCAGATAGTCAATACCCCTTATTATACAACGGAATTTTAATTTTTCAGTATTGCTTAGTCTCTCATTGTACTAAACATTACTGCAAAATACATGTGTAAATCATTACATATTTTTTCCAAGACAGAACCGTAGATTTTGCTAATTTTACAGCCCATTTAGTAGAAGTAGTTTGACCATACGAATTGGCTCTGTCTCTTGTGAATTTTACAAAAAATATTTTGAATCCTACGAAAGGATCAAATAAAAACAATCGACAGGAGGTTATCCCCTATTGATTCTTATAACTAAAACTTTTTATCCCAGAACTTAAAAAACGGAATTCCCTTTTCCCATGAAGCATATAACACTTTTTATTACGTTATCATTTTCCTTTATGCTCAGCCTCTTGCTGCATAATGGAGATGCTAAAATGCAGGCTGGAGTTGCTCCTTCTCCTGCATTCTACACACCTCCTCCTTGTAGCCCTGCCTGCAACATATTGGATTCGTTAACCTTAGTTACTATTCATAGTAGCCTTGGTGGTGGAGCTTTTCCTTTTTGGACCAACCCATGGAATCTCAATGATCCTGTTTGCATGTGGCCTGGAGTTACACTTGACGCAAATGGTCATGTAACTTCACTCGTTTTAAACAATAACGGACTCACCGGTAACATTCCTCCTGACATCAGTAATCTTTCTGCGACACTTACCGTGCTTCAAATTGATAACAATTGCCTCGAAGGCCCTATCACTCCAGAAATTGGAGATTGTTTAAATCTACAAACGCTTTTTCTTGACAATAATAAACTAACTGGAACGATACCTGAATCTTTCGGACAGCTCACTAATTTAATCACACTCTTTTTAGATAACAACCAGTTGACAGGAATGATCCCAGACACTTTCCTGAACATGATTTCTTTACAGGGTTTGGATATTTTCAATAACTGTTTTGACAGCATACCTGATCTCTCTGGAATGATTTCATTGCAACCGAATAAGCTTCGCGTTCAAAACAACAAACTTACATTCGACGATTTACTACCTAACGAATTTGAAATTGGAACATTCTACGAACCTCAAGATTCATTTGGGCTTCCTATTACCATTTGTTTACCAACAGGAGTAGATACTTTCATTGATCTTGGAATTGATGCTGGAGTGACGACCAATTCGTACCAATGGTTTAGAGGAGGTACTCCATATGCTACTACTACAACCAATAAATTATTCTTTAGTCCAGTCACTTGGAGTGATGATGGTGTATACACGGCCAATGTAACCAACTCCATCATGACTGACCTGACATTAAACGGTCGTCCGATTACACTAAAAGTCGTTTGTGGACAGAGTACTGAAAAAATCGAAGACACTTATTGTAGCGGTAGTGGAGCCAGCATAACCGTAGGTGGAATGGTCTTCGACGAAGATACTCCTTATGGCGTCATTGATGTAACTGAACAAGACATTTACGGTTGCGACTCCATTGTAATTATAGACCTTACTTTTTACGATTCTCCTGAAATGATGATTGACACCACACTTTGCCCAGGAGAAAGCATCATTGTCAATGGAACAGAATACGACGAAGACAATCTATCAGGAACCGAAAACCTTGGGCCCTTAGCACTTTTTAGTTGCGACTCTATTGTGGTGATCGATGTTACATATTATCCAGAAGCGATTAACAATATTGACACCACACTTTGCATGGGGCAAAGCATTTTCGTTGAAGGAGTGGAATTCGACGAGACGAATGATAGCGGAACGATAACGAGTACTGCTCCAAGTTTCCACGGTTGTGATTCAATTATTGAAATTAATGTAGACTTCTTTCCTCCTGTAATTGCTACTTTTGACGATGTACTTTGCGCTGGAAATAGTGTTACAATCGGTGGCGTTCTCTTTGATCAAAGCAATCCTTCAGATACTTTAGTACTTGAGAACATGAGTGAGGTCAACGGCTGTGATTCAATCATTCATGTCAATCTTAGCTTTGGACCAGGCATTGAAATTACCATCGACGATCTACTTTGTGATGGCGAAAGCATTATCGTAAATGGAACGACTTACGATCAAGACACACCAACAGGAATTCAAAATATCCCTAGTGGGGATCCAGCAGAATGCGATACTACCATCATCATTGATCTTGAATTTTACGTTCCTGATACAGGGTACTACTCCCCTTCTGTTTGTCAGGGCGGAAGTATTACCTTCAATGGAACGGTATATGATAACGACACACCAACAGGAGAAGAAACCATTTCAAGTGAACTTTATCCACAGTGTGATTCATTGGTTATTGTTGAGTTGACCTTTTTGCCTGGAGCAAGTTCAACTATTGACACAACCATTTGCGCTGATGCATCTATTGAAGTCAATGGAACGACTTACGACAGTGACATGCCATCAGGATCTGAAACATTTACGGCTACAGGACTTTGTGATTCTGTCGTTTTTATAAACGTTTCTTTTTTCGATGAAGCTGTTAATACGATTGACAGTACGCTTTGTCCAGATGGTTTTATTATCGTCGATGGGACTACCTGCGACATCAATAATCCTTCAGAAACATTTGTATTGAGTGGTCAAAGTTTCCGTGGTTGTGATTCTACGGTCATTGTTGACTTAATGTTTTTCGCAGAAGCGATTAACAACATTGACACTACACTTTGCACTGGTGAAAGCATTTTCATTGAAGGAGTAGAATACGACGAGACGAATGACAGTGGAAGCATTACGACTACTGGTCCAAGTTTCCACGGTTGTGATTCTACGATTAACATTACGGTGAGTTATTTTCCTGTTTCCGAAAATACGATTGATGAACTTCTTTGTTTTGGCGGAAGCCTAACGATCAACAATACAGTTTACGACGCAGATAATCCAACGGATACCATTGTACTTGGTGGCGCTAGTTTCAATGATTGTGATTCAATCATTTATGTTGACCTTAGTTTCCGTCCTCAAGCAACAGGAACTCTAAATACGACCTTATGTCATGGTGAGAGCATCGAAATCAATGGTACGATTTACGACAAAGATATGCCGGACGGCGTGGAAGTACTTGAAGATGACAGTTTCTATGGCTGTGATTCTACCCTAACGATACAACTTGAATTCTTCAATCCTGCAGCAAGCGAGATTGACACTACCCTTTGTTTTGGTGAGGAGATTGAGATTGGAGGAATCGTATTTAATGCTGCCAATCCTTCCGACATTGTGGTATTGCCGAATGCCAACTATAACAACTGTGATTCTTCCATTGTGGTTAGTGTTAGTTTTCATCCTGAAGCGACTGCGCTGTTTAATTCCACTTTATGTTTTGGGCAAACCCTTGAAGTAAATAGCGTCATCTATACGGAAACAATGCCAAGTGGGCTTGATACTATTTTTGGAGGAAGCTTCTATGGTTGTGATTCAATTATTGTAGTTGATTTGACTTATAATAATTCTGTTCAAGTTACGATTGATGATGATTATTGCTTGGGCGAAACGCTTATTGTAAACGGGACAGAATATAGTGAATCAATGCCAAGTGGAACGGAGACTTTTATTGGCGGATCTGTATCAGGTTGTGATTCGATTGTTGTAATTGACTTGCAATATCCTTCAAGCGAAGCTGAGTCTACCATTGATGGCACGTACTGTGAAGATGTATTTTTTATTGTGAATGGTGAAGTTTATGACTTTGGAAATCCATCGGGTGTGGAGACATTAACAGGTGCTAGTTCGTTTGGATGTGACTCTACGATTACGATTGATTTGGAATTTTTCAATCCTGCTTTTTACCAGCTAGACACAACACTTTGTCCGGGCGGTTCTATAGTTGTGGATGGAATAACTTATGACGAATCGAATACTTCTGGTGTTGCAATATTCGAAGACGGAAGTTTCCATGGTTGTGATTCGACGGTTGCTATTAGTTTATCCTTTTTTGCTCCAGCTATCAACAACTTTAATCCGACTTGGTGTGAAGGACAAATGATCGACATTGATGGAACCATTTACGATATTGATAATCCAACTGATACGGTAATTTTGCTAGATCAAAGTTTCCATGGTTGCGATTCGATCATTTACATCAACATTAGTTTTTCTGATGCAGTGGAAGTTACACTTGATCCTAAACTTTGTCCAGGTGGTTCTATCATTGTGGATGGAACAATCTACGACGAAGATAATCCAATGGGAAGTGACACGATTATTGGTGGTAGTTTTTCAGGTTGTGATTCGATCGTTAATGTTGATTTGACTTTTTATACAGCAAATGAATTAACGTTTAATTTAACCGAAACCTTCTGTCCGGATGGATCCATCATTGTAAATGGTACCACTTATGACCAAGACAATCCGATGGGTACAGAAACGATTACTAATGGAAGTTACACCACCTGTGATTCGATTGTAAATATTAATCTTTCTTTTCATGATGAAGCGATTTTGGATTACTCAGATACCATCTGTCGAGGTGACTCTGTCGTATTTAATGACGTGGTCTACAACTTTGACAATCCAACAGGAAATGACATACTCGAAGGCGAAGCGATGTTTGGTTGTGACTCTTTCATCGTGGTAGAATTATTTTTCTTCGACCTTGCTGAACATGAAATTAATACTTCTATCTGCGAAGGTACCAGCGTTACCATTAACGGAACGGACTATGACGAGGCAGGAACTTTCTTGGATACAATTTTTGGTGGAAGTTATTTGGGTTGTGATTCTCTTTTAGAAATTACGATCAGTCTTTCCCCTACGGTGACAAATAATATTACGGAAGAAATATGCGACGGTGAGACTTACGTTATCAATGGAAATCCATATGACACTTCTGGTGAGTATACGGAAGTCATCTCAAATGGAAGTTATACAGGTTGTGATAGTACAATCAATTTAACACTGACTGTTCTAACAGCGGAGACACTCGGGCTCGCAGATGCTGGAATGGATTTAAGTATCTGTGAAACTGCTGTTGAATTAAATGGAAATCAACCAACAGGAACGACGGGGCAGTGGACGGCATTTGATCCTTCAAATACAAGTATTAGTGATCCTAGTCAGGCAAATGCCACGGCTAGTAACTTGACTGGTGGTAATTATAATTTCATCTGGACCTTGTCATCTGGAGATTGTTTGGATTATGATTCCGATACCGTTTCTGTTTTTGCAGAACCACTACCGGAAGCTGTTGATGATGAATATATGCTTGAATCTGGAGTTACCTATCTCGAAATGTCGCTGCTTGATAATGACAATTTGAATGGTGTAATAGACTGGACCATTGATATTCCGAATCCACCTGCAGGCATGTTGAGTGATTTGGGTGATGGTGTCTTTGGTCTTGAAGCCGATTCAAGTTTATTGGGCACAACAGTTACTTTTGATTATTCGCTTTGCAATGAAAACTGTACTGAATGTAGTACAGCAACGGTGAGCATCACTTTTGATGAGTTACCTGTAGTACCTCCAGTAGAACCATCTGATGAATTTCCAAATGGAATCACACCAAATGGTGATGGTAAAAATGATGTATTTATCATTCCATTATTGGAAGAAGATCCTGAGCAATATTTGACTCGCGAGTTGATTGTCTTCAATCGTTGGGGCGACGTTGTTTTCCAACAAAAACCTTATATGAATAACTGGAATGGTGTTAATCAAAATGGTAACGACTTGACAGAAGGAACTTATTACTATGTCTTCCGATTGGATTTGAGTAAGGGAATTATTTACAAAGGTGACATTACTATTTTGCGGTAATTTATCTAGTAATCATATTTTTGACTTTGCTCAACTGGCGTGCCCTAATTCGTTTTTCTCAAAAAATAATTAGGGCACGCTTTTATAGATTCGTTTCGTCTTTGTTGTCCCACCCACGTCAAAACAATCATCAAGCAAACTTTCATTCTCCTTTCTATCGTATTACCTTTGGTCTGAATCCACTATTAGAATAAAAATAAATGTTTGCATCTAAGCGTAGTTTTTTTAAAACCTTTCTCCTCTTTTCCTTTTTCTTAACGATCAATTACTCAGTTTTGCATGCGCAAAATTTGAATGACTATTTCGATCGAGCAGACCAACTATTAGAAAAGTATGTTGAAGATGGACTGGTCGATTATGATCGGTGGAGCAAAGAGGATGCAGAATTGAAAGACCTGTTGCGTTCTGTTGAACAAATGCCACTTGAGGGATTGAGTGAAGATGAGCTGAAGGCCTTTTGGATAAACACTTATAACTTACTCGTGATTCGATCAGTCGTGTCTGCATACCCCGTTCAATCTCCTAAAGGAATTAAGCGTTTTTTTGATAAAAAGAAACACCTAGTCGCAGGTCAAAAGTATAGTTTGAACCAGATTGAAAAAGAGAAATTGTTGGCTGTTTTTCCAGATGGTCGATTGCATTTTGTATTGGTGTGTGCTGCGCAGGGCTGTCCTCCTATCGTTGCAAAGGCATATCGAGCGGAGTCGTTGGAAAAAGATTTAGAGGCTGCAGCCAAACGAGTAATCAATGACCCAACGTTTGTAAAAATAGATTTAGAAAAAAAGCAATTGCGCATTTCTAAAATATTTCAGTGGTACGAATCAGATTTTAAAGAAAAACATTTGAGTGTTTTTGAATTCATCAAATACTATCGAACAGAAACTCTAATTGAAAAGTACCCCATTCGTTTTTTGGATTACGATTGGACCTTGAATGATAAAAAGATAGCATCGGGTGTACTCAGTATTGTTCGTTATAGAGCTTCTACTTTGATTCCAGTTGGCAGCTCTGAGGCTAAATTATTCCAATCCATTTATACACAAAAACAGTATGATGGTTTTGAAAAACTAAATAGTAGAAGTTCCTACTACTCCGCTTTCGCGCAATACCTTTATGGCCTCAACAATAATGTAAACATTGGTGGTGATTTAGTTTTTCGCTCCAGCGTAGTAAATGACTTGCATCGCAATTCTCCATTTAAGACATTGCAGTTTAAAAACTTTAGTAAAGTCACTAGCTTTCCTTGTGACGATTCTGATCAAAATGGGAATTGCAATGATCTCAACCTCCCAGATAGTCTTCGCAATTCGAATGGTGATTTACTTACGACAAGTGGTAGCATAGGTCTATCTCATATCGGTCCAAAAATAAAATTCAATCCGATCAAAAAATGGTCGAACATTTCTATTCAGCAAACTTTCTTCATTCCACTTCAAAAGAAAGTAGATGGCCAATGGATTTCATTTACGCAGTTCTTTTACGATCAGGCGATCGGTCGTCGTTCGCAGATATTTGTGGAGGCAAGTCTATGGGCTCCCGTTTCACCTCAGGTCCAACTCAATCCTTTTTTCAAAGTTTTCTATAGTTATTTTCCGACACAGCGATTGACCCTTTATGCTATGGCTTCTGTACCTGCGGAGTATGGCCTTGGTTCAAAGTTTCTTTTGACTGAAAATTTTGAGCTTGAGGCATTGTACTCTTACTACTTACCAATAAAATCTGTAGTTGGTGACACTCGGCCTCGTACGTTTAATTTAGGAATGCGGATGTTGTTTTAGTGAGAGCTAGTTTTTATCGTAAGAAACCGATTCAAACAAAAGTTACAACAAAAAGAAAACCCTTTCTACCGTTGTAGAAAGGGTCTGTTCCTAATATCTATGAGAATCTCTAAACTTAATCTTAAAAAATAATCGAGCGGTTTTTTCTATTGAATTTTAGCCGATTTATTAGTTCTACCAACAGACCGCCCGATTATTATATATTTCTTTAACGCTTCATCGTTTTCTTTAACTGTGTTTCACCAAAGTTTACTTCAAAAAAAGTAACATTGGCAGTGCCGAGGGGTTGGCACTGCCAAACGTTAGCTATTTACTCTCATGATTTTCGTACAATTATTTAATGTTACTTGTGGATTATAATTGTAAAATGGTACGATCAAGGCAGTCGACTGAAAGCCTTGTGCATAGCGAGTAAATGCATCACTTATTGTTACATAAGCTTGCGTCAGGATTGACGTTAAAAGCATGCTCGTTTTGGAACGAAGTGCTTTTTTTATTTTGGTTGAAATCAGTTTAGGTGGCAACATTCTGCTATTATTAAAATAGTAAAATTGTATCAGCTAGCACTAAAGTAAACTTGAGACAGGGGCATGCTCCTTTGTTGTCAAAAGCATGGTTGTAACAAATACTTATGCTATAACCTTTTGGTTACTTACTGAAATACCTAAACTTATTTTTGAAAGCAATACACATTGCGGACGCAACGCATGGCGATGTAGAGTTATTCATGGGAGTAATTTTGTCGGTTAATGGATTATAATACATCACAAATATACACCATGTCTTAAATTGTAGTATACCCTATTTATGGTATTTTTTAAATTGAGATTTTTTGTTGATATGGGGCGGAAGGGAAAGTTCAAATATTAAGCTCAAACTCAAGTTTAATTTACTCGACCGCGTTCCGTGCGCAATTGAAATTGAGTTTGAGTTTGAACTTGAGTTTGAGCTTGAGCTTGAAAATTCCCTCTACTTCAAAATAGTAACATCCCCCTGATACGCATTACCAACCGTAAGGGTTATCTGATAATAGTAAGTTCCATGAGGTAGTTCGTTACCACTTTTATCGGTACCGCTCCAATCGTTGAAATACGGTTTGGCGCGATACACCACATCTCCCCAGCGATTAAAGATCACCAATTCATTTTCTGGATACTTTTCAGGTTCCATTGAAATTTCAGGAATAATAAATACATCGTTCACCCCGTCATTGTTTGGCGAGATTGCATTTGCGATTTCGTTGATCGTATCTATTGGCTGTTCTATTATTAAATTGACAAGTGTTGTATCACAAATATCAGGACAGGTTTCACTACAAAGTTCATATTCAAACTTTAGAAGACCTACAAATTCTTGTGGATTGGTTACTTCGAAAAGTCCATTTCCTACATCAGTGATCACCACCTCTGTTGGCGGATCTAATAAGGTGATATCCCAAGAAATCATTCCCATGACATCATCATTTTCCGCAAGGAATATCTCCTCTACTGGCACATCCGCAAAGAAAGTATACTCATCTTCTTTTGCAATAGGTTGCCCCTCAACTTGAACGGTCAAAGTATCTGTCGAATAATCAGGACATTCATCTGTTGACAAAGTCCATACAAAAACATGCGCTCCTTGTTCCATATTACGTACCCAAGTATCCATGGTATCTGGGTTCACAATAACTCCCGAACTATTACTAGTCCAAGTACCAGAAGTTCCCATTGGCAAATTCCCCATCAACAAAGTAGAATCTTCACAGATATCAAAATCCATCCCTACCTCGGCATCCAATAGCGCAACTCCCCCATCTACAAATATAGAAGCCACATCAGAACATCCAGTATTATCATCCATCGTTGTCAAAACATAAGTTCCTTCCGTGTCAACAACTGGTGTCAATGTTGTTTCTCCTGAAACGATATTACCATCAGCAGTTGTCCATGTGTAAGTTACCCCAGCTCCTTGTCCAGAATTGGAACCATCCAAGGTCAAAGGTTGCTCACAAGTAAGTATTGTATCAATTCCGGGATCAGCAAGTGGAGGAATTGTATCCATGGTCACCATTACCGTTCCTGTTGCCAAACAATTGTTATCTGTATTTTCAACTAAAACAACATAAAGCCCTCCCCCATTTACGGTAGGAGTCAATGTCGTTTCTCCTGAAATAATATTTCCAAAAACAGTATTCCATTCATAGGTATATTCAGCACCCGTTGACGAATTACTTGCATCGAGTGTAACTGAAGTAATATCACAATTTAGTACGGGCCCTTGTACAATATTGACCGTAGGTGCAATCGTATCATAGGTTACCATTACTGTTGAAAAACTAGAACAACCATTTACACTATTAATCACTTCCAGTTGATATGTTCCATCGGTACCAGCTTCTCCTGTTTGCGTCGTTTCTCCACCTACCAAATCACCATCCAACGTTGTCCAATTGTAACTAATATTTGGTCCTGACGCAGAACCACTTCCATCTAGCAAAACTAGAAACTGACCACATTCTAAAACTTGATCATCACCTGCAGAAGCCGTTGGCCCAACCATATCTGAAGTCACAACGACATAAGACGTATCTGAGCAGTTAGCTGAATTGGTCACCACCAAGCCATAAGTACCGGCTTGATTAACTGTTGGAAAAAGTGTGTTTCCACCTCCAGTAACAAACCCGTCTGTTGTAATCCAGTTATAACTTACCCCAATTTCAGTAGACCCCGTTCCGTCTAAATTAATTTCTGGGAAGGTACAAGTAATCAAGGTATCCGTTCCGGCAACCGACATCGGCAAAGCCGCATCTTGTGTAATAGTAACATTTGAAAAGGAGGACGGACAGCCATTGATGGTATCTAACACGGTAAGCGTGTAAGTCCCCGGTGCATCAATCAAAGGTGTTTGAGTGGAATCACCACTAACAATATTTCCTGTTCCGCTTGTTGTCCAAACATAAATTAGATCTGTGCCTTGTGAAGAACCACTTGCATCTAGGTTAAGTGTTGTTTGACTACAAGTCAATGCTCCTCCCATACCTGCATCCGCTATTGGAGCAGTGTTGTTTAAGCTTACAACAAGAGATGAGGTATCGGCACATAAAGTTGGACCAACCAATGCTACAAAATAATAAGTACCTGGCGCATCAATATCGACAAAAGGAAATAATGGGTCGGTTAGAATATTTCCATCAGGGGTATACCATTCTACAAAAATGTCATTATTGATTGGGTCTGCAATTCCGTTTAACTCTATAATTTCATTGGTGCAAGTAAGTACGGTATCAACACCTGCGTAAGAAGTAGAGAAGGTTGGACTTATCACTTCAAAAGAGTCTGTCATCACATGCATTGGAAGTGAAACATCCGTTACGGTAAGATAATACATCCCCGGATTGAGGTCAAAAATATCTTCTGTCGTAGCAGAAAAACTTGGTCCTTCCCAAGTATAACTATACGGAGCTAAGCCTCCATTCATTTCAATTTCAATAGCACCACCTCCATTACCTCCACAATTTGCTTGCGTGATTAAAGTGTCTATAACATCTAGTTCTTCAACGATACACATTTGCCCTAATGTTGGATTCAGACCAATGTCCATTCCATTCGATGCAGCCGTAACCACCTCAATGCCTAAAGGAAGACTTATAAAATTGATCACATCACAGGTATCAGGTGTGCCGATTGCGGTAAAGCAAATTTCAAAAAGTGCGGTTCCATCTGGGACGGTGGCAGGAATGGTATCTCCAAAGTTGGCACTCCAAGAGACGGTGAGGGTACCAGTATTTACAAAAGTTTCACCATATCCAAAAAACGCAGGATCGGGAACATCTACAACCATAGTGGTATCGTACTCCCAAAGCGTAGGATCCCAGCTCATACTGAATTGAAAACTTTCAACATCTACAAAATCCGCAGTTGATATATCTACACAAAATTCTTCTCCTTGAATTACAGATGCATTCTCGGTAAAAATAGGTAAGGGCGGTTGAGCAGCAACAAAGTTTATACAATACAAAAACATAAAAACTAAGCTACCACTGGTCTTATAGTTAAAGGGTAATATCATTTAGTATTAGTTTTAATTATTTTCATTGAAATTATTTCGAACAACTTCAATAGCGATTAATTCGTATCCAAAGAGTATGAAATATTGATTTCATGACTTGATCCTGCAGAAGGACCAAAAGAAGTAAATGAATAACCGAATCCGTAACCAATTCTAATTGTATTGTCAAAATCTAAATTTTCACCAATCAGTAGACCACCTTCCAAATGAACTGTTCCTGAGGTTGAACCACCTGCTCCGATCCAGAAGTTGCCTGCCATTTGATATCTTAGATTAAAATCTACATTGACTGGTGCATTTGGCGTATACTTAAACCAAACAGAAGGTTCTATAAAACCTTCGTCAAAGTATTTATATAGACCCAATGTAGCGTAATAATGCTGTATCCGCTTGGTATAAAATTCTCCTTCCTCGTCTTCAAATTCAAGATTCAAGCCTACCACCTGAGGAACTGAGATTCCACCATACACATGGCTATCTTCTAAAAAACCATCAGAGATAAGTTTATAATAATAAACACCAACTCCAACATCTGGAAAGATTTGAGATTGGTCATCGTTTTCTAAAATGTCTCCCGGATCACGTAAAAATATTTCACTAACATTTACACGATATTGTACCACACCAGCGCTA
>CALGLS010000296.1 GCA_937959375.1 uncultured Saprospiraceae bacterium | reverse complement strand
CTATTAAACAAAATAGCATCTATTTCTATTTAGATAGTATTCTTAACCGTCATATTCAAGGGATACTAAACCGATATCGACGCTTAATTCGAGTAAGCAGCTAATCAATTTATTAACTTCATAAAACATTCAGCACATGAAAAAGGAGAAAAAAACATTTGACTTACTTAAGGCTATTACAATGGTAATTAAGCCGAAAAAACCTGTAAAGAAATATGATCGATCAGATCATCAACCGAGTTGGATGTATAGAAATGAATAACGTCTAATAATTATTGGCATCAACTAATCGTTGGTGTCAATAATTTTATTTCACTATGCGATTCTCTTGTAGTTCCATCGCCTTATTATTTCAATAAAAGCAATTTGAGTTCTTGAAATTGTTTTTCATCACCGTTGAATCAACAACTTACCAACATCAAGTAGACCTGCGGCCTTATCCAAGGTTTGTATGATATACAAGCCAGGAGGTAGCTCGGTGATATTAATTGTTGTTTTGGGTTCCAATCCTTTTTGCGCAAGCATCAGCTTTCCTTGTAGGTTGAAAATTTGCAAATCAATCGGATTCGTTGCTTCACATATAATTGTAACTTCAGTCTTGGCAGGATTGGGAATGACTTCAATGATTTGATCTTCATCAGAAAGTGGTAGATCTATTGTTGAAACATTTTCATTAATTTCTAAACTCAAAACAACCGGCAGATGATCTGACATATGATAAAGCGATTGGAGTATGTTAAACGGTACGTTATCCACGGTGCTACAATCGATCAGGTCTTGATTATAACAGGTACCATTATTTCCCAATGCTTGATAACTTTCAGTTTGGTAAACATACCTTGTGTTTGGATTCATCAGCTGATCAGACAACAATACAAAATCAAATCGGTCATCCATCCCTCCTCCTGCACCATCACTCAAACTTGACAGTCGTGTTGATTGAGTATAAATTTCTGGATTGGGAAAATTAGTACCTGCCCATCCTGGCATATCAATCGGGTCATGTAGTGTGTTTGTTCCGTTTGTGCTGAGCAACAACTCATAAGCTGGCTCTGCGCCATAGTACACATTAAAATCTCCTGCAACAATGACATTACTTGAAGCTGGTAAAAGTGCGATTCGCTCCATCAATACTTCTACCATGGAGAGTCTTAATTGCTCATTAGTTGAACCCTGTGATGATTTCAAATGCGTAACATAGGTATGCAACAAGTCCGTTGATGGCGTTCCATCTTCCTCCAACATTCGCAGTTGAAAATAGTTGATATCTCGATACGGCGTCTCGATAGCCTCTTCGCTCACCAATTCAAAAATGGCTTCATTGTAAACTAAATTTTGTTGTAGTCGCCAACTATTGGATGGATTAGAAATTTGAGGAACATAGGTCCCGGCGCTGTAATTCCCAAAAAGGTTGTTGAGTTCTTCAGTAATATCTAACAAACCTTGTTCACTCTTTAACTCCTGTAGCAGCAACAAATCTGGTTCATAAAAATTGAGTATATCACTTAGTGTATCAATCCGGTTGACCATATTCCCTTCAGGATAAATCAACAGATTGTAACACATTATTTTGATGTCGCTTTGCGCGAAAATTGATGTTCCATAAGTTAGGAACAAGAGGAACAGAAGGAGATATTTTTTCATAGTTTGATTGTAGCTGACTGTAAAGTACTTTTTGAGTAACGTAATTTTTTATAGTAGAATGAAGGTAAAAACAACAGTTCCTAATAAGAATAAGACAAATAAGCCTCCGTAGGAAATACTTAAAACAAGAAACTTGAATATGGTTTTCCAAACACTTTGCTGATAGACTTTCAACATTGAAACGAATACATATATCCCAACAATTACCATAAACACTGGAAACATCCACCATGGAAAAATATTCAATCCTGCAATCAAAATAGCGAAGACTAAAAATATAAATGCATGAAGATGAAACGTAAAAATCAAATGTTCTACATAATAGTAATGCTGTCTAATATTCAAAAGAAATAAAACGAGGGCTAAACAGGGCATCATCAATAAGACCGCCCAAGTCGAATGTCCAATCATAGCCGACATTATTTGCGACTCATCTTTTATGTGTTTCACTTTTTGTTTAAAAATCAAACGTTCGAAACTCCCAGCATCTTTTTTATAAATCGCTACCAATTCATCTTCACTCTTGTTTAGAAAATCATATTTGGAAATCATTTCTGGACCTTCACTACCAAAGCTAGCATATTTATTTATGTTAATATTAGCTCCGTATTTATCGCCATATCTATTAGCAAATTTATTATCCGATTCAAAAAGTATGGTTTGCAAAGAATCCTCGAAAGCAGTCAAAATAGTATCCGTTATAATTTCCGTTTGTTGTTCTGGAAAAATAGCATTGGTACTATCCGTAATATTTTCTAAAATGCCATAAAGACGTTGCCGTTCATAATTTTTCAGTATTCGCTCCTTGACGTTGTAACCATGATTCGTGGCAGATTGAAAATCTTGAAAAGTCATAGCGACAATAAAAAGTACGGAAGTAACTAAAAGCAAGCGTAAAGGATGTACGTATCGACGATGCTTTCCAGAAAAATATTCTAAGGTTAATTTTCCCGGTACAAAAAGACTTTTGAACGTCCGCCAAGTCCTTGATTCTATATTGAAAACTGCATCTTGAAATTCAGACCATAATTCCGAAAAGGTAATCTTGCCATTTGTATTCTTTTGTCCACAGTCAGAACAATACTTAAACGGCAATTCGTTTTTAGCATTACAATTTTGACATGTATTGGAAGATGTTGGACTCATAGATTTAAACTTACGACTTTTATTTTTTTAAATGAAAGAATATTCACACCCTTCCAAATAAAAAAAACACCACATAGCAAGGCTTTTGTATCTCAGAATACTTAATCTTAGTTATTCTAAAAACAAACAACCTACTACGTGGTGCACGCTTAGTTTCTTTAACTGTAAGCTAACTACATCTTCACCCAACGTCGAGACTTAGTACCCGACTCAAAAATCAACTTAAACCAATAAGTCCCTACAGGTAAATCATTGGTCATAACTTGGTATTTTCCATCCGTATTGGTTGATTCAATGGGGATGGATTTTACGAGTTGGCCACTGGCGTTGTAAAGTTCTATTTGATTCATTCGAGTAGATGACTCTCCTACAGTGACAATCACTTCGTTGGTTCCCGGATTGGGACTCAAAGCAATTTCAAAGTCATTTTCCAAATCAGAAGCACTAACCATCGTAACATTTACGGTTGTAACAAAAGTAGCACTACCACAAGCATTGGTCACTGAAAGCGTTACGGTATAGTCACCAACAGCAGAATAATAATGCACAGGGTTCTCATCCGTACTGCTATTCCCATCTCCAAAGTTCCATACATAAGTAGATCCATAGGTACTTGTATTTGTAAATGTAATCGCATTGTCATTCTCTGTATACGTAAACGATGGAATGGTTTGATCTACAATATCTACAGTAGACGTGTAAAGATCATCACCAAGCACTCCTGTAACCGCAAGCGTAATCGTCTTCTGACCAACTGAAGTATAAAGTATTGAGTGTGGTCCTTCTGTGTCAGCAGCACTTGGAAAAGAACCAGATCCAAAAATCCATTGATAAGAGTCGACTGGTCCGGTAGAATTATTACTAAATTCCATTTGTTCAAATACACAATTAGGTGATTGAGAAACTTCAAAACCAGCGACTGTCACTACTCCTTCTTCAATATTAATGTTATCAAAAAACAAACTATTTCCACTTCCAGATCCACCAATACCTGTGAAGGTTAAGAAAATCTGATTACCTGCATAGGCACTCAAATCTACCGCTTCATTCCGCCAATCATCTGCACTATTTGGTGTCCAGCCATTGAATTGGGACGGATGGGTCGCCAAGTCATCTCCATATTTAAAATAAACAATATCACTAACGCATTCAGCAGGACATAAAGTTGACACTCGAACTAAGAGCGAATCAGAAACAAAACTACTCGCTCTTGCATAAGCAACATCGAAGGTAACAATGGGGTTCGTCGTTCCAGTCAAATCAATAGGCATTGTAATTAACTCATCTTTTTCAAAATCAGTACTAAAATTGAAAAAATTCATGAACATCGCTGTTGTAAAACTACCAGAAGAGCCAACGACATTACTTGGAACCCAAGTGATTCCTCCATCCGGATTATTCAATTCCCATCCTACAGGAGGAAAAGTACCAGATTCAAAATCTTGACTATATCCCATTGCTGCTGGAGCATTGGTATTCATGATTAAATCGAAAGACATATCCAAGGTGTCATTTGGTACAAAATCATCTACTGCAGCATACACCCAAGCTTTTATTTTATTATTTCCATTATTCGGATTATACAAAGTTGTAAAGGTATAATCAAAAGTCTCACCTGGCATTAATGGTCCCGGATACGTTTCTGTTACCACTGGCCCATCATTGTGGCTATAGCTAATGGTCATATCCGTTTGTGCTGACATTCCATTATTGAAAACTGAAACGGTGACCACTTCTTCCCATGGTGCGCAAATACAATTCGTTGCTGGAAAAGCACTCGACTGGTTCAAAGCCACATCATTATTTAATGTACAATTAAGCAGCGACTCATTATACAACTGTGCAATCGTTCGAGGGCTACATCCATCATCAGCACCAATACAACTTACTGCATACCAAACATCAACACCAAGCCCAGCTACTGGAATATCAGCCGAATTGGTAAGCGTCATAGCTACTGAATCCATGTATTGCGGTCCTAAGGTATAAACAATATAACCCGTTGCCCCTGGCACAGAATCCCAGCTAATGGTTAAATAATCGGGACATGCTGACAATACTTCTACATTTTGGGGCGCATTCATCAAACTAAACGTCGCATCACTTGTATCCGTGTTCCCGTCGCGTGTCACACGCACCATTGCCAGACCAGTATAGTCCGCAGGTGGGTTCCAATCATAATTCCTAAGCGATCCACTCACGGTAGCAATCGTCGTCCAACTAGCACCGGCATCTGGAGAATACTCTAACAAGAAATCACCAGCTCCAGGACGAGCATCCCAATGAATGGTATGATCCAACGTGGTCGTCAAACATTCACCTCCGTTTGGCCAAGTGACCATTAAGTCGTCGGTAACTTCTTCCCACACTACAAAATATTCTTGTGGGCCAAAAGGTACTTCTGTTCCGTTTACAAGTAGGGTATAATTACCTGCTCCAATGACTGGATTATCAATTACGATTTGCTCCATATTATTCAAATCATCTACGCCATTTGTTGCGGGATAATTAAGTGTCGTAGCATTAGGCGTCGGATCAAGCACATATGGCAACAGTACATTTCCGGTTGATGTAACTATTTGGATATCTAAGTTATTCACTAGCGCTTTTGCGCCAAAGGGCGAACCTTGTCTATCTGACCAATACACCATTACTTTAAGTTGAGTGACATCAGGAGCGACGGTTAAGTTGTGTTGATTTTCGATTCCTTCTTCTACCTCATCTGAGAAATAACGTACCTCTTCTACTGTCTTCAAAGCACGGTAAGCATTTAGGTGTCCCCAACCAAATTTGAAGTCTGGCCCAACGTTACCTAAATCATTGGCCGTATTGAGCAAGCAGGCTTTCAATAGTGCAGAAGGTGGGTTGTTGCCACCGTTCCAAGTTTTGTATGCTTGATAAAGTTGTGCCAACACACCAGCCACAGATGGCGATGAAAAAGAAGTTCCACTGGTCGTTGTATATTCATTGTTGGGTAACTGCGCATAAACGGCTCCCTGAGCTGAAATATCTGGTTTGATACGACCGTCTTCAGCTGGTCCACGACTACTAGAGGGCACGATAGTACCATCGTAATAAATGTTGGCCGTAGCGATAACGTTTTTTCCAACCTTATGGCCTCCAGTGATATTTCCCCACTGAGTACCTGCTCCATATCCGCAATCCAAATCATTAGAGTTACCAGCGGAAAAAATATGTATCAAAGATGGGTTCTGATAAATTTGTTGATCTACTGTAGCAGTATTGCTCATGTAACCATCGTTACATCCATCAGAGTAAGAGGAATTGGTAATTACAACTCCTTCATTGAAGTGAAGATCCATCGTTTCATCTAAAAAGCTAGACTGGTAATCAGTACCAAACATAAAAGCACCATCTGCCATTCCTTTGGCATAAGGGTCGATATTCCCAGCGCCACCTAGTGTACCGGCTACTCGAGTTTCGTGAGACCCATTAGGAATATTTTGATAAGAATTATCTACTCGTCCTTGAAAATCAATGTGCGGACCGATTGCTCCATCATCTCTAACATTTATGTTGACGCCTTCACCATTAAAGTGGTAACCACTTGGGTATTCTGAGTCGACCAAATTGCTACGGTGCAAGGCTCTACCTCGTACATCATCCAACACGGGTTTTCCCGGATCTTTTTCAATAAAGCTGATGAATGGCAAAGCTGCTTTTTCAAAAATTAGGTTGGCAGGCATACTTACTTTCATAATCGCATTGTAGCGACTGCTTTCGATCACGGTGATTCCGTTTTCGATACAAGCTTCTTCTATTTGATCTATGGTATAAAAATCTGGGTAAGCAAGAATCAATTCGATGTGTTCTCCACTCCCCTGCTCCATTGCTAATCTGGAGTCTAGTTTTAATAAAGGGTTGATGGCTGTTACCGATCGAATTTTGTCGCTAGCGATTTGATTCCAATCAAAGTCCTCTGGTACGGCAATGATGTAAGTGAAGTGTGGAACATAATCTAAAAAGTGCAGGCCCATGTTTTCCATCACTTGTCGCTCTGCTTGATTTGGGTTGGCATAAAATTGCACCAATCGGTTGTAATATCCATCAAAGACTTCTTCTGTAGAAAAGCTAAGTTGATCTTGGTTGGATTTGAAATTTTCGGGAAGTTCCGCTGTACCTGTATGAAAAAGTACGTCATAGTTCGTTTGCTGTGCAAAATTGTTTTGAGAAAACAATAGTGTAAATAGACAGCAGAGTAATAGTTTGATTTTTAAATCCATGTTTTTTGTTTTAATAAGCGATTCTTTTTTGTAAAACAACTAGGGTTCTGTCTTTCAAGTATTAACAGAACTACCCTTTAAGTTAATATTAAAACTTAAAAAAATGTAATATAAACGGGAGTTTATATGGACAATGAATGCTGGATGACAAGAATGGTCTTGGTGAGATGGAGCTTTGATGCTTAGCTCAAAGCAATCGTATTTTAGGCCTAGAAATTTATTCTATTCTGATTGTGGATAGATGTTCCAAGCAATAGAAGCATACGAAAAAAAGTAAAAAATATACATCAGCCTTTAGGAGGCCTAACTACCATAAATGTTGGCAAGCTAATAAATGTAGGCAAGGACTCCGTAATGCTACCCGCTCCCTTTTTATTAATTTTGAAAGCAACATCTTTTGTTATAGTAAATAAAAGAACAGATGAAAAAGACTTTCTGAGATGTGATTTCAAGACCACAAATGCTTCGTCTAAGGTAAACTCATCTTCCTGATCCTCGGTATCTTTAGACCTGTAACGCAATTTAAGCAAGACCTTAAATTCATCTTTAGAATAGATTGGCCTAACAAATATGTTTCTCAAGTTAGGCTTACCAATGGTTTTGGCCATAGTTAATTTCGCAAAGCGGCCTTCTTCGACACTTTCTGTTACCTCTTTCCAGAAAAGGTCAAATACATCTTGGTAGGGCATAAACTAAAGATTGATGAAAAAAATATTTCGTTTTTCAAAAGTACTGCTAATAATTTAATTTATAGAAGTTGTTTTAAAATAGAATCTAATCTTTCTGCATTAGTCTTCTCCATTAATAAACTTAACTTTGCAGTCTTAAAAAAAGATACAATTGCTAAACTACTTAGTATTGGCATAAAATACACTCAATGAATATTTACAAAGAAATTGAAGCAGCGATACAAGCGGCTGATCATATCGTTATTACAGCACACAAATCTGCAGATGGAGACTCAGTTGGTTCCTCTTTAGGTTTGTTACATTTTATTGAAAAACTGGGTAAGAAGGCAGTTGTTTGTCACCCAGACAAAGCACCTGACTTTTTACATTGGTTAGATACCAGTTCCATTATTTTGATGGAAGAAAACCCAGAAGAAGTAACAGCACAAATGAAAAAAGCAGATTTAATTTTCTGTTTAGATTACAATGCAACGAATCGTGTAGGACCAAAGATGCAAAGCTTGTTAGAAGAAGCTACTTGTAAGAAAATAATGATCGATCATCATTTGGATCCTGAAGATTTTCCTACGCTTACTATTTCTGAAACGACTGCTTCCTCGACTGCTCAGCTAATCGTAGATTTAATTGAACATTCTGGACACTTAGACTTATTAGATGAAAAAATTGGTACGCCCTTGTATTTAGGTATTCTAACAGATACCGGTAGTTTTAAATTCAGTTCCGTAAAGCCACGTACGCATGAGGTTTTAGCTAAACTTTTAGCTGCAGGAGTAGTACATCATTTAGTTCATGAAAAATTAAATGATACAAATACAGAAGGTCGACTGCGTTTGCAAGGCTATGCCATGAGTGAAAAATTAGAGGTTTTACACGAACACCATGTTGCGATTATCTCTTTGTCAAAAGAAGAACTTAGCAAGTACAATTACCAAAAAGGAGATACAGATAGTTTGGCTAATTTGCTTTTATCTATAAAGGGAATGAAGGCAGCCATTGTGTTTAAAGAGAAAGATGGAATTATGAAAATTTCTTTCCGTTCTAAAGGTGCAGAAAACCCGGTGAATGTTTTAGCAAAAGAACATTTTGACGGAGGTGGGCATGCCAATGCTGCTGGTGGTATGAGTGACTTAACGGTAGCTGGTACTTTAGAAAAACTACGACTATTGATTCCTCAGTACTTTTAAAATAAGGATGATTTTTGGTTTTAGTTAAATGAAGTTCGAAACTCCAAGGGGGTTTGCTTTGTTTTAGACTTAAACAATTTACTAAAAGATTGTGGATGTTCAAAACCCAATCCGTACGCAATCTCACTTACGGATAAATTGGTCGTTGATAATTTTACTTTTGCTTTTTCTATTAATTTTTGATGAATATGTTGTTGAGTGGTTTGCCCTGTTAAACTCTTTAGCATACTGCTTAAATAGTCCGGCGTGAGGTTTAAGTTTCGGGCAATATCTTGCACGGAGGGCAAACCATGATCTACAACATGATCGCGATTAAAATAGTCTTCTAAGAGTTGCTCCAATTTATCCAATATTTGGTGATTGGAAATTTTTCGAGTTAAGAATTGTCGCTGATAAAATCGCTCTGCATAGCTGAGTAATAATTCCAACTGATTAATGATTATTTGTTGACTGAACTGGTCAAGGTTAGCCTGATATTCGGCCTTAATATTTTGCAATATTTCATTAATTGTATGCTCTTCTTTTTCTGACAGAAAGAGTGCCTCTCGAACCGAATAATTTAAAAATGAACATTTTTTGATGTTTGTAGCCAGTGAAGTTCCAAACAAGAAATCAGGATGAATGGCTAAGATCAAACCTGATGGACTACTTGTGGCATCACCCTCTATCAATTGCACCGAAATAATTTGCTCGGGAGAAAAAAAAGTCATTAAGCCTTCATCGAAATCATAAGATTGTTGACCATAGCGATATTTACCACTTACATTTCGTTTCATAGAAATAGTATAAAATTCC
Source organism: uncultured Saprospiraceae bacterium (assembly GCA_937959375.1). Taxonomy (GTDB): domain Bacteria; phylum Bacteroidota; class Bacteroidia; order Chitinophagales; family Saprospiraceae; genus CALGLS01. The sequence goes on along the minus strand of CALGLS010000296.1, from coordinate 2,363 downwards.
TGCACCCATTTCAGTTCATTGTTAACGGGTGTTGGATTTATTTTGCTGTAATCAATTAAACTAATCAAGGGATGCTCTGGTGGAGACATGTTGTTGAAGCGATGAAGGTCGCTTATGGTTTTTAGTCTTGTCGGGCTTGAAAGAGACATTATTTCATATTTTAAATGATAAAATTAGACTATTCGTTTTTGATACTTTGCAGAATCACCATAATTAAAAAGGGAAATTTACGCCAGTCGCTTCCTTCGCCCAATCCCATAGTTTAGCATTCAAATTTTGATCTAAAGCAGCTGCATCAATTTTAGCCAAAGCTGGCTTACCTTTTTGTTCATTCGGTCCGTCAGGTCCCCAGTATTGTCCTCCTCTTGCATCTGCACGCAAACAGGCGGCTAGGGTAGGCTGTGCTCCTTGTTTGGCAGTCATTAAATCGAGAGAGGCAAGCATATCCTTATCCATATGTATTTGTAAATCCGTTTTACTAAAACCAGGGTGAGCTGCTAATGAGATAATTTGGCAACCATTGCTTCTAAGTCTTTTTTCAAACTCCAATGCAAAAATTATATCTGCCAATTTGCTTTGCCCATATTCTCTCCAATTACTATACGCTTTTTCCAAACGGAAATTTTCAAAATCAATAACCGCTCCCCTATGAGCAATACTACTTAAAGTAACGACTCTTGAACCTTTTGTAGATTCCAACAAATTAAACAAATGACCTGTAAGTGCAAAATGACCAATGAAATTCACTCCAAACTGAAATTCAAAACCATCTTTAGTTTTTGATGGTGGTGGAATCATAACTCCTGCGTTATTCACCAATAAATCAAGTCTTGATTCTGCTACTACTACTTTGTCTGAAAATTCTTTAACAGAACTTAAACTTCCCAAATCCAAATGGCTATAAATAAGTTCACCCGTTCCGCCTTGAGCTTTCATTCTATTTATTGCATCTAAGGCCTTTCCTTCATTACGACAAGCAAGATAAACTTTCGCTCCTTTCTGATATAAGTCCAATGCCGTTTCAAATCCAATTCCTGTGTTTGATCCTGTTACAATCGCTGTTTTTCCTGATAAATTCATAATTTCTATTTTTAATTAAACAATAACACAAAAATGAGGACTTTTGAAATGAGCAATGTAGCCAAATCCTTGAATGTTGTAGTTAAAAATGGTTTTTGATTAAAATCGACCTAGTCAGTGCTTGTACAAACACTCGCATAAAACATACACGCAAAAAAAATGGAGACTAAAAATCAAATTAAAAAAGAATATTTCATCTTTCCAACTTAATTCCTAGTCTCCATTTTCATTTCAATAAAAAAACTACATCTTCACCCAACGTCGAGATTCCGTTCCCGACTCAAAGATCAGTTTAAACCAATACGTCCCAGCAGGTAATTCATTGGTCGTCACTTGATATTTCCCATCCGTATTGGTTGATTCTACAGTGATGGATTTCACAAGTTGACCGCTGGCGTTGTAGAACTCTATTTGATTCATCGGAGAAGGAGACTTCCCTATGGTGACGATCACCTCGTTGGTTCCTGGATTAGGACTCAAAGCGATTTGGAAGTCATGTTCTAAATCAGCAATACTATTCGTAAGCACCATTACCGTTTCACTATAAGTGGTAGTACCACAAGCATTGGTTACAGAAAGTACAACGTTATAATTCCCGTCAGAAGCGTAGGTATGTACAGGATTTTCTTCGTTACTTATATTACCATCACCAAATTCCCATTCATAGGTATCACCGAAAGTACTCGTGTTGGTAAATGAAACGATAGCATCACCTCCAAAGGTAAATGATGGAACTGGCAAAGGGTCAACATCTAGCATAGAAGTATAAGTATCCTCACCCTGTGGTCCTGAGACTGTAAGTGTAATTGTCTTTGAACCTGAGGTCGTATAATACACTTCTACCGGATCTGAGGAACTGGAGGTCGCTGGTAATGCGTCGGTTCCAAAGTTCCAATCATAAGTAGTTACCGCTCCTGATGAGTTGTCACTAAATAACATTGGTTCAAGTTCACAATTGGTGGTTTGCATGATCTCAAAATCGGCGACTGGAGCAACATTCTCTATCACATTGATATTGTCAAAAAACAAGCTATTACCATAGCCATTTGCACTGATAAACGTCAAGATAATTTGCTGACCAGCAAAGGCACTTAAGTCGATTAACTCGTTGCGCCAGTCATCTACGCTGTTTGGCTCCCAAGTTCCTGTTGAAGCTGGATGTGTCGCTAAGTCATCACCATATTTGTAATAAATAATCTCATTCGAACAGCCAGCACCACACAAGGTGGTGAGACGAATTAACATAGTGTCTGCAAAATTATTACTATATTTTGCGTAAGCTA
>CALGLS010000295.1 GCA_937959375.1 uncultured Saprospiraceae bacterium | reverse complement strand
ACAGTCATTACAATTTTTGTTTTTGTAACTTTAATAATCTGATCCATTCTAACAAAATCATTTTTATCAAGTCTGAAAATATAAGGATTCGTATTGTCCCAAAAGGTATCAAGATAAAGTGATCTCGTGTTTGGCGTAAATTTTTTCTTTTTCCGTATGGCTTCATAATATCCCTCATTCATTCTTCGGTATTGATGCTTAATGATTCGACGGAAGAGATAAGGTAAGATTAAATGATCCTTGGTAAGTTTAGAAACACTTCGTAAGGTAATTCCTTTCGCTGTTTTATCTTCTGACCAGACACCTAGCTTCTTCGTTTGTGCATTGTTGACAGCCGGTACCAGTATATCGCGTAAACTAGAAGAGAGCGTGTAAAAGTAATAAGGGTAAACCAAACCATGCTCAAGTAAAATACGATTAGCAGAACTTTTTAGTGTTTTGCCTAAAGCACTATTTGTTAATGCACTTCCATCCTTTTTTCTGGTGCTACCACCGAAAACCCAACAGATAGGTCGGCCTTTTCGATCCATGTCATTTACGACGATGTAGCCTTCTAGCGGATCTGTATTTTTCTTTTTATGAGTAAGTGTTTTTTTTCCTTTTTTTACGCTTATTTCACTTACGTAAGAACCACCCCAGCCACTATTTTTCCATTTTAAATCAGTCACTCCAAATTGTTCTAATAATTTGACTGTTGCTAATTCTCCAAACTTTTCAGGCTGTCTGAATTTTCCCATTTTGGGTTTTATGGCCTTCGAATAAGTTTTTGATTTTACATCGGCAGGAACAGAAAAAGGAGAGGGGCTGTAGTGTGTTTCCAAGGCATCAATTCCTTGTAGCCTCAGTTGCACAATTCCTTTTCCTTTGATTAATTTTTCATCGAAAGCTTCTCGATTGGCAGTGGTAACTTTGTTCCAGTGTTTTTTGTTGTTGGCTTCGAACATTAGTGAGTCGCCATCAGGGGAGTAGCCGACTACGCGGAATCGACCTTTGATAAGGTAATACTTCATTTGGTTATTAAATTTTGGTTTTAAAATATTGAGGTTCTTACAAATCAAATATAATGAAATTTGTAAATATTTAAATACCTTTTTTAAGAGATTTTTTTGAGCTTGTTGAATTTGTTTAAAGAAATTAAAAGGTTAGAAGGACACCTAAGATGTGAAACCTATGACCGTGTAGCTTACATCTCGCATGTCCTTTAAAGCTACAAACCTTCAAATCCTCAAACCTTCTCAATCATAAAAAGGAACATCTGGTTTATAAGAAAAAAACTTCCTTCTGTTTAAATGAATTATGATGTAGCTTATTTTGATAACTTGGGAAAAACATAACATAATGTTTTCAAATTAGTATCTAGCTTGTATTTCTAACAGCTTAGTTTTATTGGTTTTTGAGCCATGCTTTATTGATGGAAGTGAATAAATGATGAAAAGAAGTGATTAACCTATCTAAAATGGGTGATAACTGTCTCTGATCCTCTAGCATTCTACCGTATATTGCAAAAATTAAAAAAATCGGAAAACCTACAGATATGAAAAATCACACACTTAGCCTAAAACCGCCTCCTCCTATTCAGCAATCAACGAGTAAACTTGTTAGGCAACCCAAACCAAAAATCAAAAGTACTGGCAAGGATAATCGACTAAAGATTGATCTAGAAGTGAAGGTATAAGTAGTTCTCACAATTTCCGCGAACTACTAGCTGCTTAATTGTAATATTAAAATGACATTGGTTTAGTTTTCGAGTAGCTCCCTGTAGAAATACAAGATTAAAACGCATACTTTCAAGGCTTAACCATTCTTTTCTTAAGTTAACGTCTATATTGGTCACAAGGTAGACACATTTATCCATGTCACAATTGGAACTAATATAAAAACCCCTTATCTTTGAGTCAAGATAAACATATCAAAAAGCCGTTTTATTACTTTTAAATATTTTTAACCCATGAACAACATTTTCACAAAGTTGAAAAGCTGGTACCAATCAAGTACCACTTCCAAAGGAAGTAAAACATTGAGCTCCTCATACAATACGACAGAAGAAGATCAAATTGACTTCTCTTACAACAACCCTTGGCTAAGCATCCAAGATGCAAGAGCAACTAACAATTAGTCATTGGTCAAAAATCAGATGAAAAAACCTCCTGCATGAATTCTATTTCACAGGAGGTTTTTTTCGTTTGACTACTAACGAGAAATAAGACTCGGTTCCTTCTCATTTAAGTTGCCTTACCCACTTTTCGCCTGCTGCATTCGATAATTCTTACTATTCCAGCGTATTTCTCTATACGTAAATCTCAATATAGCTATAGTATCGTACCTTAATTTCGCCTCTTCTTTAGAAGACGATTTAGTTTGAGCTTGAACTACCTCCAACCTCGTATCCTCCCTAATCAAAAAAATCCCGAACCTTGCTAAAGCAAAATTCGGGACTTCCTTTATTTAATAGATACTGTCAGCGAGCCAGATGGCTATTTTTACTGAGCTTGTATTCCTATTTCTTAATTACAACAAACTGCTTAGTAATCAATTTGTAATCATCAATCTGAATCGACATGTAGTAAGTTCCTGAATCAAAACGTGTCACGTCAAAGCTAATGTAAGTATCCGAAACACTATCTTGTTCTCTCATCTCTAATGTTTCACCCGTATTACTGTAGATTCGAATAGAAGCTTGCTTACCAGTAAAGTC
>CALGLS010000294.1 GCA_937959375.1 uncultured Saprospiraceae bacterium | reverse complement strand
CTGATTGGTAAATCCATTGTTACAAACTGTCCCGCTTTAAAGTCAATTACTTCATCTCCGGGTATTTTTACCCAGAAGCGCTTCGTCGTCGGAGACTGATCTTCAATTTTAATTACTTTACTATCGTACCAAGTCCAGGCCATTTTTTCTTTATTGTTGTGACTATTCAGTTTGTTATTTTTAACCACAAAAGAATCAAAAGAGAACAAAAGGTCATACGTACTTTTTTTATTTTCTATTACGATCGTGGGCTTTTGTTTCCTTTTGTATCTTTTGTGGTTAAAAAATACGTTCGAGATATCGTTTGATTTTTACTAACGATTTGATTTATCACTCCACACCATCTCATCATATTTATAAAACACCTCAAATTCTTTTTCGTTGAAATATTTTTTGGTTTTTTCAGTTGAATCTTTACTTGTCACTAAAACAAAATCTCCTCCCCAAGCGCCTAATGATTTTACTTCCCCTTCATAATCTGAAAAGTATAAATCCTTTGCTCTTGGAATATTTAACGTTTCGCTAATAATATTTTCATGTTCTAAAATCAGTCGATCAAATTCATCTAGCGTTTTGGCAGAAGCCATCTCCTCACTTATTTCAGAAAGTCGTTTTATGAAAATACTTTTATCTGATTCGAGTTTTCGAAAATGTGCGATTCCGTCTCTGCTGTTTTGTTTTTTGCCAAGGTATACGAAATACAACTGATCGCTAAACACTGGATCAAACGGCGCTCGTTGAACATTTATTTTTGAACCGAATTTTTGAAAATAAATCGCTCCTTCTGCCACTGCGCAGGCAATGTCATATCCGGAACCTCCAAAGGTTTCTTCTAAGGTTTGGTAAGCATTTGTTGCTGACCACTGTGCTAACAACGACAACAAGGTCGAACTGGTTCCTAATCCCCAAGGTCTTGGAAAGTCGAGATAGCTTTCCATTTTAAAACCTCTTTGATCTTCAAATAGTTTTGGTTGTTGCTTTTGAATCGATTCAAAAATGTCTTTTAATCGTTGAGCCGTATCAAGATCGTTTGCTGTTTTGATAGCAAGTGTTGGTAGATCATAAGATGCTTCAAACCAAATGTTTTTTTTGTAATCAAAACTCTTCCATTCGATTGTAGTTGAACCGTCTATTGGTTTTACTTCTAATCGTTGACCGAATTTTAGCGGTAAAGCTAAAGACAAAGCACCATCTAACACAAAGTATTCTGCAGACAGTAAGAATTTTCCTTTTGCGAAATATGTGGAGCTATTCAATGAAGCGATGTTTTGATTGTTGTCGAAAGACTGAGGTAAGCCTCTGTTGAAAGGTAACTAATTCTTCGTTTAAATTTTGAATATTCAAACGGCTTTTTATTCCGCTTTTAAGCTAAGCGTTGAAGAATCTTTATCTGTTTGCTCACGCGTTGCGGTCAGGTAATCTCGAACGCCACTAACTGAAACTGTTTTATCATTAAAGTGCTCAACAGCATTTTTAATTTCTGTTTCGGATGCACCTTGGTGATTTAGGATGTTCAACAAGTGCATTTTCATGTGCCCTTTTTGGATACCTGTTGTCACTAATGATCGGATGGCTGCAAAGTTTTGAGCCAATCCTGTTGCAGCGATAATACCCATTAGTTCTTCTGCATTTGGATTTCCTAATAGCTCTAATGAACGTCTTGCGATTGGATGTAATTTAGTTAATCCCCCAACCGTACCGATTGCCAATGGTAAGTCTAACCAAAATTTAAAGATGCCATTTTCTACTTTACAATGGGTCAAACTTCGGTATTGACCATCCTTAGCAGCGTAGGTATGACCACAAGCTTCGATTGCTCGGAAGTCATTTGCTGTTGCTAAAACAACAGCATCGATACCATTAAAAATTCCTTTGTTGTGGGTAGTCGCTCGATAAGGATCGATGTGTGCAATTTTTACTGCTCGACAAAATTTATCTGCAAATTGTTCGGAGCTCATATCCTTACCAAATGTTCCTAGGTCTGCTACTGGGCATTCAACCCAAGTTCGCACCAAACACTCTGGTGTATAGTTAGAAAGAATGGACATGATAATATCCACCTCTTTTTCTCTTCCGATAAAGCGATCATCTTCTTTTACAAATTCAACTAGAGTTGCAGCAAAAGCTTCCAAAATAGAATTGATAAAATTGGCGCCCATTGAATCACAAGTTTCAAAAGTTGCCATGAGTTGGAAATAACCTTTGTCATGCTCGGTCATGTCCTTCAATATTATTTCAGCGATACCACCTCCACGGTTTTCCATGTTTTTAGTGATACCTGTCGTTGCTTCTATTAGTACTTTTTTTATTTCTGGGAAGGCTGTTTTTAATGTCTCTGGGTTTCCATGCCAAGAGAAGTGTACCTGTCCAACTTTTTTTGTAGAGATAACTTCTGCATTAAACCCACCACGGTTCATCCAAAACTTTGCGGCAGCAGATGCAGCAGCAACAACAGAACTTTCTTCAATCACCATTGGGACTGCATACGTTTTTCCGTTGACAATAAAGTTAGGAGCGACTCCAAAAGGCAGGTAAAAGTTACTTATAGTGTTTTCACTAAAACCATCTAAGATGCGTTGTTCTTTTTCATTAGACAACCAGTAACCACTGAGTTCACGCATCACACTCTCAGGGTCCTTGAAGAAGTTTTCAACGATCCAACGCAATTTTTTGCGTTTCGACATTTTGGAAAAACCTGAGATGGATTTTTTCATTCTCTAATCTCTTACTTTTAAAAACGCGTTTGCTAAAGTTAGTCCTTGTATTTGTGAAGCTACATATTTTTGTAAATCTTCATAGTCACCACGAGCATGTTTCAGAAATGCAGAAGCTTGACCATAAATACTTGGGAGGGCTAATTTATTAATTAAATAATGCCCATCCAAAAATCCGGAAACTCCACCTGAAATTATTACTTGCTTGCAGCGCAACTTATCTCCTAGTTCTGTGATTATCTGATTACTCATCTCAACCATATCTACAGCACTATGTCCGATGTAAGCCAGTTGCTCAAAAGTTTCTTGTTTTGTTTTATCACTTCGCAGTAATTCCAACATCGCGAAGTTAGTTCCACCGCTTGCCGCAAAATCAATGGCTGCTAGTGGTAATTGGAAGAGCGCTTTCAAACTTTCATAGCCCATTCCTTGTCCTACCTCTTTTACGATAATCGGACATTTTAGTTTTTCTAAACAGATCTCAATAGTCTCTAATGGAGATTTTTCAAATCGATCTCCTTCTGGTTGCAACCATTCTTGAAAAGGATTGACATGGATGATTAATCCATCAGCCTGTAGGCGATCAACTAGTTTTTCCATAAGGAAAATCTCATTTCTTGCAATCAACTGTTCGATCTGTGCAATTCCAAGGTTAGCATACAAAGGTAAATCATCACCTATGATAGGTCTTACATTGAAATCGTCAAAAGTTTTGTCTTCATAAATCAATGACCGACAAGATCCCAATCCCATACCCATTCCAAAATCCTTACAAGCTCGAGCGAGGTTATGGTTTATAGTATTTGCCCATTCTGTTCCACCAGTCATGCTGGACACCCAAAGCGGTGCCTTCATGGATCTTCCAAGAAATTGAATAGCAGGTAAAGCGTTTTGGGAAGGATGAGCTGAGAGCATCGGTTCATAATAAAACCGTTTGTCCAATTCTTGTTTGGTTACCTGAGACCGGAAAGCCAGTTCAATGTGGTCTCGTTTTCTAGAAGCCGCTTCTTCGTCATTTTCGATTTGCGGACTAGGTAGTATTTTATGCTTTTTACTCATTGATCGTCTTGTATATCTTGCTGGCGTAAAGGTAGGTCTTTATGCGGACATAGTTAATTTATACAGTGTCTTCAACATATCATTCAGTAAATGGTTCTTCTTAAAGGTCCTTTTTTGTCTTAAAAAAGTACTTATTTTTTAGTGCTCTAATTTTTCTGTGCGAAAATTCGACTGTATATCAGTGAGTTATGAAAATAAATTTTCACTTTTTTTCCAAAAAGCCTTGTTTATTGAGCGAAAGAGCGGTACATTTGCACCTGCTTTGGCGAAAGCCAGAGATACAAGACATAAATTCATTTAATTACTGACCACAAAATCTTAAAAAGTGGATACATTAAGTTATAAAACAAAATCGGCGAATAAGCAGACCGTAGAGCATAAGTGGTGGATCGTAGATGCAGAAAACATGACTGTTGGACGTATGGCGACTACTATTGCGAATGTACTACGAGGTAAACACAAGCCTTCTTATACGCCACACGTTGACACAGGTGACTACGTTATCGTGATCAATGCAGACAAAGCTCGTTTCACTGGAAACAAGATGAATGACAAGTACTACCTTTCTCACTCTGGTTACCCAGGTGGACAAAAGAGTATTACTGCTAAGGAGTTAATGGCAAAGAAGCCTACTATGGTTGTTGAATCAGCTATAAAAGGAATGATACCAAAGAACAAACTTGGCCGAGCTATTAGTAAAAAATTGTTTTTGTACGCAGGTGAGGAGCACCCGCATGCAGCACAAAAACCTGAACCTTTAAAAGTATAATTATATGGAAATGATTAATGCTATAGGAAGACGTAAAGCTTCCGTTGCCAGAGTTTACCTGACAAAAGGTGAAGGCAATATCACAATAAACGGAAAAGACTATAAAGAGTACTTTCCACAAAAACATGTTCAGTCTAATATTACTGATCCTTTTGCAACTGTTGAAGCTGAAAATGCATACAACTTAAATGTAAACGTAAAAGGTGGCGGTTTTAAAGGACAGTCAGAAGCAGTACGAATGGCAATTTCTCGCGCATTGGTAAAACTAAACGAAGAATTCCGCTCGCCGTTGAAGGCTAGAAAATTCTTATCTCGTGATGCACGTGTGGTTGAACGTAAAAAATACGGTAAGCCAAAAGCACGTAAAAGCTTCCAGTTTAGTAAACGTTAATTTTTGGATGTACTGGGTATTTTTTATACCCGCTTATTCATTCAGTAAAAACATCATTAAAAAATGGCAAAACCTACCTATAAAGAATTACTTGATGCCGGCGTACACTTCGGACATCAAAAAAAGAAATGGAATCCTAAAATGCAACCATACATTTTTATGGAGCGCAAAGGTATTCACATCATAGACTTGAACCGTACACTTGAATGCATGGAAAGTGCTGGTAAGGCACTAACTCAAATTGCAAAATCAGGTCGTAAGATTCTTTTCGTTGCTACTAAAAAACAATCTCGTGAAATTATTGCTGAAGCTGCAAGAAGCGTTGGTATGCCTTTCGTTGTGGATCGTTGGTTAGGAGGAATGATGACGAACTTCAGTACCATCAAGAAGTCTGTTAAGAAAATGAACACAATCGATCGTATGCTTGCGGATGGTTCTTTGACCAGCGTAACAAAGAAAGAACGATTGACGTTAACTAGAGAGCGTAACAAACTAGAAAAAGTTCTAGGTGGTATCGCTAATCTTAACAGATTGCCTTCTGCTGTATTTATCGTTGATATTTCGCACGAACACATTGCTTTGGCTGAAGCCAAAAAATTGGGTATGCGTACTATAGCAATGGTGGATAGTAACTCTGATCCAAACACTGTTGATTTCCCAATCCCTTCTAACGATGACGCTTCTAAGTCTATCGCTATGGTTACCAAGTTTATGGTAGAATCAATTCAAGAAGGTTTGAAGCAACGTGAAAAAGCTCAGAAAAACGAGAAGCAACCTGCGAAAGGATAGTAGTTTAATAACTACTTGTTGTTGTTCTCTATTTTAAACTAATTTTATTAAAACTAAAAAATAACCTTCGATGGACGTAAAGATTTCAGCGTCGGACGTAAAAAAATTACGTGACCAAACCGGTGCAGGTATGATGGATTGCAAAAAAGCTCTAACTGAAGCAGGTGGAGATTTTGAAAATGCAATTGCAAATCTGCGTAAAAACGGACAAAAACTTTCTGACAAGAGAGCTGACCGTGAAACTAAGGAAGGAGTTGTAATGGCTCTTACTTCTGCTAATAGAAACAATGGTATTGTTATACGCCTTGGTTGTGAAACTGACTTTGTTGCTAAGACAGAGAGTTTTGTTAGCCTAACAAAAACTATTGCTGAAGTAGCACTAAAGAATTTACCAGAAACAGTTGAAGAATTGCTTACGCTTCCTTTTGATGGAAAATTAAGCGTAGGTGATAAAATCACTGAGCAAGTTGGTGTAATTGGTGAAAAACTTAGCCTAAGTGGTTACCACAAACTAGTAACAGCTGCTGGCGAAGGCCAAGTGATTCCTTATATCCACATGGGATACCGTGCTGGTGTTATCGTTTCTTATAATGTTGAAGGACCTCACGTAATAGAGCCAGGAAGAGATGTAGCTATGCAAGTAGCAGCAATGCGTCCTGTAGCTGTTGACAAAGACGGTGTTGACTCTGCTGTAGTAGAGAAAGAAATTGAAATTGGGAAAGAGCAAGCTCGCCAAGCAGGTAAGCCTGAAGCAATGCTTGAAAAGATCGCAATGGGTAAACTTAATAAGTTTTACAAAGAGCGAACTCTTCTTAACCAAATCTTTGTGAAGAACAGCAAGCAAACTGTTGCTGCTTATTTACAAAGCGTTGATCCAAAATTAACAGTTGTCGACTTCAAACATGTTGAACTCGGCTAGATGATATTTTTTTAAAGAAAGCGAATTATTTATTTAATTCGCTTTTTTTTTGGTTCGTTCTTTGGAATAGAAAGGTTGGGGATTCATTTTCGCCTTTACCTTACCCCAAGATACTAGAGATTAAGTAAGTAATTTGATGGAATCATTTAAATTTTTCCATTTTGATATTTTAAAAACTCTAACAACTCTTAATAACAATTCGCGTGATGAATAATAAATACAAAAGAATACTTCTTAAACTTAGCGGAGAATCATTGATGGGGAGCCAAAACTTCGGTATCGATTCTTCTATGCTAAAGCACTATGCTGTTCAAATAAAGGAATTAGTCGATTCTGGTGTTGAAGTAGCTATCGTTATCGGTGGAGGAAACATCTTCCGTGGCCTACAGGCTGTTGAATCTGGTATCGAACGTGTACAAGGCGATTATATGGGGATGCTGGCAACAGTGATCAACGGAATGGCTTTACAAAGTGCCCTCGAAAGTTCTGGTGTTTATACTCGTTTGGTAACTGCTATCGAAATGAAGCAAATTGCAGAACCATATATTCGAAGACGTGCGGTACGTCACCTTGAGAAAGGGCGTGTTGTCATTTTCTCTGCAGGAACTGGTAGTCCATATTTTACGACCGACTCTGCAGCAGCTCTTCGTGCAAATGAAATAAACGCTGAAGTTATTTTGAAAGGAACTCGTGTAGATGGTATCTATAATGCCGATCCTGAAAAAGATCCTTCTGCTACTAAATACGATCGCATCTCTTTTGCTAAAGTAATCAGTATGGGTTTAAGTGTAATGGACATGACTGCCTTTACACTTTGCCAAGAAAACAACATTCCAATTATCGTTTTTGATATCAACCGTCATGAAAACCTTAGAAGAATTATTCAGGGGGAAATGATTGGTACTTTGGTGGAATAGAAGAGACGGAAGTGGGAAGACGGAAGTCCAAAGTTTCCCGTAATTGTGAATCTAGCTGCAGAGAAAATTGCATTCTATTTTAAAATACTTAGTTGTCCCGAATTTACTTAGAGTAGATTCGGGATTTCTTTTTTGAGTCAAGTAGCTATACTGTACTTAGGGCTAATACCTACAAAATTATTTTCTTTAGACGCTTTTTTGGGGCAACCTGCCTAGCTTGACACCCTACTGTATATACATAAGTCTATTTTAAATGCTCATTCGGGGTAAAAGAAGGATAATAATGAATCGTTGGATTCGGAATTTTGATTTTCCCCTTAACACGGTAGAAGGCAAAAATCAACGATTCAGAATTCAGAATTCAACGATTCATTATTTCTCAAATTAATAATATACACCTGAGTTACAAGTTATGTATATATGGTAGGCTTGACACCAGATCAGACAGGAATTAATATGATTTTACTTGCGAGCGATTGCGATGGTGGCCATACTTACTTTAACGCCGGGAATTTCTAATATTTTTTGTGCACAAGCTTCCAATGTTGCGCCTGTTGTAATTACATCATCTACTAACAAAATATGTTTTCCGCGTAAAGCTTTTGGGTTGATTAATTTAAAGGCAGACTTTACGTTGTCGAAACGTTCTTGTCGCGTCTTTTTAGTTTGTGTAGCAGTATCCTCATTTTTAATTAGAATATTTTTGTTCCAAGGAACTTCCATCGATTCAGAAAGTCCGCGTGCAAAAAGATCGCATTGATTGTAGCCACGCTTTTTTTCTTTGCGCGGATGCATGGGGACAGGAAGTATTAAATCAACTTCTTTAAATATAGGCGCTTCTCTCAAGGTCTTTCCATAGAGGCGACCGAGGTTGACACCTATTTCTGTTTTGTGTTTGTATTTTAAATTGTGGATGAGCTTTTGAGTTCTACCTGATTTGACAAAGTGATACAAGGCAGTACCTGCTTCTATTTTAACTCTCCCCCAGAAATGCTCTACAAAAGGGTTCTCTTGATATTCGTGAAAACCTGTTTTCGGTAAGTAGTATTGGCATTGAATGCAAACGGATTCGTTACCCGGTGGAAGGTTTTTGGCGCAAGCCAAACAGAGCTCTGGATAGATAAGACCCAGGAAGTCCTCTAGGTATTTTAACAGTTTTCTCATACCTAAACTTAGCAAAAAAATATGAGACTATAGATAGGATGGGACACGGAGTTGACGGAATGAACTGATCTGGACAGATTTTTTTCGTTTAACGTGTTTCAATCTATTTTAAATTCCTGTATTTAAAACAACAACAATTTTACTTCATAACTCTTCCTCATACTGACAGAGAATCTGTCTTACTTCATTTGAATCCACTAAATTTGTGTCTGAGTTATAAAGCGAACTTGAGCTGTAAAATAAAAAAACGTCTGCCCAACATTTAGTAGGACAGACGCATCAAAACAAAACGAAAAACCAACTTTAAACAAGTTTTTTAACTGAAGCAGTTTTGAAATAAATAGGTGAT
>CALGLS010000293.1 GCA_937959375.1 uncultured Saprospiraceae bacterium | reverse complement strand
TCGGCACGTTCTGTATACGTCATGTTAGTAACCGAGTCCGTTTCGCCTGCGAATAGCAAACATTCAAATGCTTCGAAAGCCATTATGCAGGCAGTCATGTGTTTTCGTTTTATATCTACACCATCCCAAACGGTATTGTCTTCGTTGACCAGCAAGGTGTAATGTGGTTCGACATTCCAAAAGCCGGTATTGTCTATTAGTTTATTGTTGAAGTCGTCACGAGCATAGTTTGCATTGGCGTCATAGTTTTGAGTGCCTAGGTGCATTAAGGAAGTGTAGGCATGAATTACTTTTTTTACGACCTGTCCACTGGAAGTATTGTGTAAGCGATTGATGATGTCTGGAATTTCATCCGGTCCAAAAAAGACACGTGGGTGTATCCCTTCTGCAGGTGCATGTGTGATGGCTCTTAGTCCTGTTGAGTCGAAGACAACTGGACGAGTACCAAGTCCATCGATTTCACTATTGTCATAATTATCCCAGCCGTAGATGAAGCCACCGATTTGTGTGTTTTGGGCAAAAGTGAAGGAAATACTCAGTAGTAGAAACAGCAAAGGGAGTAGCGTTGTACAAATTTGACGAATCATTTGTTTGTATTAATTGGTGAATGTGTGTTTTTGTTTAGGCTAAATTTTTCCAAAATATACATTATTTTGCATATATAGGTTTTAGGACTAGAGTCGTGCCAAAAGAATAACTTGATTTGTGTTTTTTGGATGGTCACTATGAATTCATGGGAACAAATAGTCGCTTAATAGCGAAGTTCCAATAAGAATGTGATTGATTGTTCAGTCAAGAAATTAAAAGTTTGTATTTTACCGATTCTAAAAGAAACGATTCTAGGAAATAAAATTACGAAGAATGAAAAATCTAAAGTTTACAAAACGGTCATTCCTTACTGTGTTAATGGTAGCAATGGCACTCGTTTTTGGCTACAGCCAAAACAATCCCAACGCTAACCATGGAAACAAATTTGAGCAGTTAGGTCCACAACTCCCAACGCCAAATGAATATCGAACCAGCGATGGTTCTCCAGGACCAAAATATTGGCAACAAGCCTGTGACTACGAAATTGATTGTACCTTAAATACAGAAGAGCAGCGCCTTGACGGGACAGAAAAAATTACTTACCATAACCAATCACCAAATACATTGCGTTACCTCTGGTTGCAGTTAGATGAAAATCAACATGCGGCAGATGGAGATCATCATCGTTCTAGTGCCAACAAAATTCGAAAGAACATGAGTGAGGATGCATTGGTGCGTTTAGAAAATTGGAGAGAGCTAGAAAAATTTGGTTGCAGAATAGATGCTGTTACTGGAACGAATAGTAAGGATTTGGATTACACCATCAACAAAACGATGATGCGCGTTAATTTACCAAAACCATTAAAGCCCGGTGAGACTTTTTCATTTAATGTGAAATGGCATTACTATTTGATTGATCGGATGAATACGCCAAGTTGGGGGCGTGGTGGTTACGAATACTTTGAAGATGATGGAAATTATTTGTTTACGATGACGCAGTGGTTTCCACGATTGTGTGTATACAGTGATTTTGAAGGTTGGCAAAACAATCAGTTTACAGGACGAGGTGAGTTTGCTTTACAGTTTGGAAATTACAAAGTAAAAATTACGGTGCCAGACGATCAGGTTGTGGGTGCAACGGGGGAATGTCAGAACTATGATCAAATGTTGACTGCATCGCAAAAGCAACGTTGGCAACAAGCACAAACCGCTAAAGAACCAGTAAAGATTGTTACGCTAGATGAAGCTTTGCGTACAGAAAAATCACCTAAGTCAAAGAAAACCAAAACATGGATTTATGAGGCAGAGAATGTTCGTGATTTTGCTTGGACGGCAAGCCGAAAGTTTGTTTGGGATGCGATGCCTCATTTTAATGAGGATGGCAAAAAGGTGATGTGCATGAGTTACTATGCAGAGGAAGCTTACCCGATTTACGAGCGCTATTCGACCAAAGCAGTGGAGCATACCTTGCGCACCTATTCTAAATATTCTATTCCGTATCCTTACCCAACTGCTATTTCAGTAGAAGCGGCCAATGGTATGGAATACCCGATGATTTGTTTTAATCCAGGGCGTGCAGAAGAAGACGGAACCTATACAGAGCGAGCTAAAAATTCAGCCATCACGGTTATTATTCATGAAGTAGGACACAATTATTTCCCAATGATTATCAACAGTGATGAACGTCAATGGGCTTGGTTTGATGAAGGGCTGTGTACCTTTTTGCAATATTTGTCGGAGCAAGAATTTGACAGTAATTACAAGTCGGGTGTTGGTTCGCATTTGATTACAGGGTATATGAGTCAGCCTAAAGATAGACTTGAACCGATCATGACGAATACGGAAAACATTGTTCAGTATTTTCCAAATGCATATACAAAACCAGCCGCTGGATTAAATATGCTTAGGGAGACGATTATGGGACGTGAGTTGTTTGATTTTGCGTTTAAAGAATACTGTCGACGTTGGGCATTTAAGCATCCGACACCTGCTGATTTTTTCAGAACGATGGAGGATGCGAGTGGTGTTGACTTGGATTGGTTTTGGCGTGGTTGGTTTTACACTACCGATGCTGTTGATATTTCTTTGGACAGTATTAACTGGTATAAAGTAGACTTAAAAAAGAATCCTGAAAAGCGAGAAAATACGTACCGAGATGTAAAGAAAAAACCGTTTGAGCATATTACGCAACGTAAGAATCGGGAAGAGGGGATGAAGTTTGCAGTAGAGGAAGATGCGGATTTAGTCGATTTTTATACCAACTACAAGCAGTACGAAACAGAGGATTCTGTTACAGTTTATAAAACAAAATTGTACGAAGAAACATTCTCAAAAAAAGAAAAGAAGAAAAAGTTTAAAGGCAAAAATTATTACGAGTTGTACTTTAGTAATAAGGGAGGAATGATTATGCCGGTTATCATTGAATGGACTTTTGAAGATGGAACTAAAGAACTTCAGACAGTGCCTGTTGAGATTTGGAGAAAGAACGAAAATGAGTTTACAAAAGTGTTTGTAAAAGATAAGGAAGTGACGGGTATCGTGATTGATCCTTATAAAGAAACGGCGGATATCGACGAGAGTAATAATAGTTGTCCGGCGAAGGAGATG
The DNA here is from genome assembly GCA_937959375.1 of uncultured Saprospiraceae bacterium. Lineage (GTDB taxonomy): Bacteria > Bacteroidota > Bacteroidia > Chitinophagales > Saprospiraceae > CALGLS01. Next base: position 38 of record CALGLS010000293.1, on the reverse strand, counting down.
CCAAAGCCGAGTCGCTTCAAAGTGTTTAAGGCGCACAA
>CALGLS010000292.1 GCA_937959375.1 uncultured Saprospiraceae bacterium | reverse complement strand
GGCAACTCAGCGTCTCAGCATCTCTGGGTTGAAAAAAAAACGCGTTAGCAGAAATTCAGATAACCCTCCACCGTCATTAATACTCAAACTCCTCAATCAACTCAAACACCCGAAAGAAAGCATCATATTGACTTTTCACCTTCATATCCTTTCGACGTTCCACATTGTAATTAGAATTACTGATAGGAATATTGATGAGCGTATTACCCATTTTTCTAGAAAGCAATGGAAGCAATACATCTACCCCCCAACGTAGGTTATAGTTGTTGACCAAATCAATTTTCAAAAGCAGATATAAAATGGAATAAGGATAAAGTTGTGTTCCAGCAGAAACGGGATCGTAACCTTTGATTGCCATTTGTGCTTTTAGAAATTCCTTCATCTGGTATTTGCGTATGCGTTCGTAGATGGTCATTTGTTTTTCGTTGTCCAAAATACGGATACCAGCGACTACTTTATTTCGGGCAGTGGTTTGATTCTTTGACAAATGATTAAAGAAAGTGTGGAGTACTTCTTTGTGAGAAAAATCCTTATCCATGTCCATCTTGATCACGAAGTCTGGTCTTTTCAAAACTGAAATATGAAGTAATTTGATAATGCTCTGAGCGGTACCAATGTTTTCTTCGTTGCGGTGCAATTCTATGGTGTCTTGAGCAGAATGAGCTACGATATATTCATAAATCTTTTGAAACGAGTTGTCATCGCTACAGTCATCTACTATGATGATTTTGTATAGTTTAATATTTAAATCGGCTAGTGTGTCAATAATTTCAGTAAGAATCGATGATATATTGTTCTCTTCATTATAGCAGGGAATAACTATGGCTACTTTCATATGTTCAATTTTTAAGCGGTTTTGCAAGAATTTTTATCCTTTTAATACCAGAGGGGGACAATAGCTTAAAGGATATCCAGTGCAAAACAGTTGGAGATTTCTCACTTTTATAAAGACAAAACTGTTCCAAAAAATCACATCACAGTCTTTTGAAATACGAGATTTCTTTTTACCATGTCATCATGGGTGTGCCTATTGTTTTGCTTGAATAAGCCCAAATCCCCTTTAAAAGACTACTACAATGCTACTATGGCCTACTAAAACGATGTGTTTTGTCATGTCGTAGTCTGATAATATTGGAATCTAAGCACTATATTTAGTTATTAATTCAAATTGGTTTTTTTACAGATGAAATAGATCTAACTTGCTAATTCTCAATTGTCAGGAAATATAAAAAAACATTATGTGTAAACGACTTACTTTCTTACTGCTTTGTTTCTTGTTCCTCCATTCTTTTTCCGCCAAGGCGCAAAACTTTTTACAGACGAATGGTACCGCTATCGTAAATGAAGTTGGTGATACCATACTGCTTAGAGGAATGGGACTTGGTGGTTGGATGCTGCAGGAGGGATATATGTTACAAACGGCAGGTTTCGCTGGTCCTCAATGGGCGATCAAAGAAAAAATAGAAGAGTTGATCGGACCTGCTAATACGCAAACTTTTTACGATGCTTGGTTGGCCAATCATGTTCGCAAGGCAGATATTGATGCACTAAAGGCTTGGGGATTTAATTCGGTTCGTCTTCCAATGCACTATAATTTGTTTACGCTCCCAATTGAAGAAGAACCAATACTGGGTGAGCATACTTGGTTGGACAAAGGTTTTGAGTTAACCGACTCGCTAATTAGTTGGTGCAGGCAAAATGAAATGTATGTTATCCTAGATTTACATGGTGCGCCAGGAGGACAAGGATATGATCAGGCCATTTCAGATTACGATCCAAGTAAGCCATCGCTTTGGGAAAGTGAAGATAATAGAGATAAGACCGTGGCACTTTGGGGACGAATTGCTGAGCGATATGCGGATGAAGAATGGGTGGCTGGTTACGATTACTTGAACGAAACGAATTGGAATCTGTCAGGAAATACTTTACGAAACTTATATGTGGAAATCACAGATGCGGTACGTGCCGTAGATCCAGATCATATTATTTTTATAGAAGGGAATTGGTTTGCCAATGACTTTACTGGATTGACCCCTCCTTGGGATGATAACTTGGTTTATAGTCCGCACAAATATTGGTCAACAAATGATCAGAATTCGATTCAATGGGTTTTGGATATTCAAAACAATCACAACGTACCTTTGTATTTAGGCGAGAGTGGTGAAAATTCGAACACTTGGTTTCGAGATGCAATTAAATTGTTGGAAGATCGTGGTATTGGTTGGGCTTGGTGGCCAATGAAAAAAGTAGAAGCTATTGCAGGTCCCTTGTCTATTGTCAAGTCACCAGAATATCAAACGTTATTGGATTACTGGAACGATGGTGGAACGACTCCTAGCAGTGCCTTCGCTATGGCAGCATTAATGGATTTGACTGAAAGAATAAAAATAGAGAACTGTGTCTTCCAAAAAGATGTAATTGACGCGATGTTCCGACAGGTACAATCGGATGAGGCGATTCCATATACGACACAAACGATTCCTGGAGTTGTTTACACGACCGACTTTGACATGGGCGTAGTAGGCTCTGCTTATTTTGATACTGATTTGGCGACCTACCATGTGAGTACGGGTAATTTTACGGCTTGGAATAATGGTTGGGCTTATCGCAACGATGGAGCCGATATTGAAGTGACTCAAGATAATGTCAATTCCAATGGTTACAATTTGGGTTGGTTGAATACTGGTGAGTGGATGCAATATAGTGTGGAAGTTCAAAACTCTGCGGTATACGAAGCGCGTATTCGCGTGGCGACGGAATCATCTGATGGGCAGTTTCACTTGAGTGCAGAGGGAGGAGAGGTGACTGGAGTTATTGACGTACCCAACACAGGTGGTTGGCAAACTTGGGAAACGATAGTGGTTCCTAACATCATTCTAGATCAAGCAGATGAAAAGATTCGGTTTTATATAGACAACCAAGTTTTTAATTTAGGGAGTATTGAATTTGTTGAAACTGGAGCTACCGCTGATCTACCTGCTGATTTTCTTTCTGCTAAGACCTTGGATGAAAACACCATACAATTGACTATCAACAAACCACTTGCCGGACCACTTCCAGCGAGCCCTGCTGATTTTTATGTTTTCAGAAATGGAACAACAACAAATGTGATTTCTACAACATTAGATACCGACAATACGCGAATCATTCGATTTGATGTAAGTGGTACTTTTACTTCAAGTGATGAAATTACAATTTCGTATATCGGGGACGCTATTGATGCAGTGGATGGAACCACTTTGGAGCAATTTATTACAAAACCAGTACAAAATAATATTGTCGATTTGCATGAGATTCCGGGACGAATTGAAGCAGAGGAATATGCTTTTGCGGTGGGAGTGCAGTTGGAAGAAACTACGGATGTTGGTGGAGGGCAGAATATTGGCTTTTTGGATGTTGGTGATTACCTTGATTATTTAGTTGATGTAACTGAAACGGGAGTGTATGAAGTAACCTACCGAACAGCATCGGAAACCACAGGTGGTACGATCACCTTACAATTAATTGATGATGATGGTAATGCGACTGATCTACATACCAAACAATTTCCTTCGACCGGTGGCTGGCAAACTTGGACTACATCAACTGCGACCACCTCCTTCTCTACTACTGGCACGAAAAAGATTCGAATGCTTATTACCGAATCACAATTCAACGTGAATTGGTTTGAATTTAATATAGCTTCTTCTACGGATGAGTTGGCAGCTTCTTCATTTGTTGTATATCCAAATCCTGGAAATGGTTTGTTTTATCTTGAGGGAGATTTTGCTAAAAGTGATCGTCTGACATTAGATGTTTATAACTTGTTAGGAGAGCGTTTGCTTTCGCGAAAATTAGATGCTGAGGGCTTTGCTCAAGAGGTGATTGATTTGAGAGGTGTTGGTGCTGGGGTTTATTTGCTGTCGTTGCGATCTGAGGATGGCTTGGTTTGGCGGGAGCGGGTTTTGGTGGAGTAGGGAAGAGGCATTGTGTTTTAGAAAAAACTGTCCTGTAAACTTGTTTTGCAGGACAGTCTTTTTTGTAGGTATGTATAAGTAGTCGCAGCCCTTCAGGCTGCTGATTGGTTAGGTGTAGCTACTAGGGGCTGTGCCCCTAGTTATGTGGTCATAGCCTTTCAGGCTATTTAGTATGAAGGAATGATGATGCTTTATTAAAAGGTGTAATTCTTATGGCAGCCTAGCAGGCTGCAACCCTATAACTAGAGACATCGTCCCTAGTTATAGGGTTTTACTTTTAGCATCCTGAAGGGCTGCGACTATTAGGTGAAAAGTATAGCTAAGGATTTATCAGAATTCATACTCCACCGGATCATTCACCTGTCGATACTGGATATCCAAGACGCTTGCATTTACAAAGTCAGTACCATGTGCTTGTTGAATCCCGTACGCTTCATGTATGTGTCCAAATACGCAAAGCTTTGGTTGAATGAATTTGATTCTTTCCAGTAAATCTTCACAACCAACTATCTCATTGTTGATCGTTCGATCTAATATTCCATATGCAGGGCCATGTGTGATCAGAATGTCGGTGCCTTC
>CALGLS010000291.1 GCA_937959375.1 uncultured Saprospiraceae bacterium | reverse complement strand
ATTCAAATTGTAAATACGGAAGTCAACCAAATCAGTTGTTTCAACATGCAAGACGGAAGTATTGATATTGAAGTGATTGGTGGAAACTATCCATTTCAATATACTTGGAGTAATGGTTTTCAAGATAGCTTGAATACAAATTTACCTGGTAGCACCTATAATGTAACAGTGACTGATAACTACGGTTGTGTTGGTATCACTCCTTGGGTGACTATTGAAAATCCAGAACAGCTCACTTATCAGGTTACTCAAATTGTAAACAATAACTGTAGTGGCGATCAACAAGGTTTGATTGATGTGATTGCCAATGGAGGTAACGAACCTTATACTTTTGAGTGGAATAATGGAGCAGATACTTCTTATATTGACCAACTCGAAGGTGGATCTTATACGCTTACCATTACCGACGCAAGTGGTTGTACGGTTGTTACCAATCCGCCTATCGAATTGACGAACGCAGGTACTTCGGTGCAAACAGAATTAATTGACTCAGAAAATATTTCCTGTTTTGGTTTTACCGACGGGAGTATCAGCATCAACGCAAATGGAGGTGTAGGCGGTTATGTTTATACTTGGAACAATGGAGACTCGGAAGCTACGATAGATAACCTTTTTGCTGGCTTCTATCAATGTACCGTTACAGATGCAAACGGATGTAGTACGATTACACCGGGCTATATTCTCACACAGCCGGATGCGCCTTTAGAGGTTGATTCTTTTTCTGTTGTACTTTCTGATGTGACGACTTGCTTAGGTGAAGATGGCTCGATTGATATGACAACAATTGGCGGAACTGCTCCTTATAGTTTCTTTTGGAATGAAGGTTCCCTTGTAGAAGATATTGATGGTTTGCCTGCTGGCGAATATCGTTGCTTTATAATTGATGCACAAGGTTGTTCCACCTTCTCGGATACTTTTGAAATTATGGAACCACTGAACACCTTATCTACGAGTTCTTATTCTACTCCCGATACCAATAGTCTTTCTAATGGAACGGCAAGTGTACATCTTGATGGTGGCGTTTGGCCTTTTGAATTTGATTGGAATGCTGCGGCTAATTTTCAAACGGATTCTATCGCTGTAGATTTGGCAACGGGCGTTTATGAATTAACTATTACAGATGCAATTGATTGCAGTACTGTGGCGACTGTCTTTGTTGATACGGTAACTGTGATCACATCCGCTGTCGCCGATTTTTCAGATCTTGGAACTATTGAGTATTTTCCAAATCCAAGTTCTGGAAAACTAAGTGTCCAAGTTGATCTACATGACTTTGCAAACGTAGATGTAATTGTTCGTTCCCTTTTAGGTGAAAACCTAATGACTAAAAAATCGATCAAACCATCCGATTATTTCGAGTTTGGATTTGATTTGACAGCTTACCCATCAGGTGTTTATTTCCTTCAGGTGGTGGTAGATGGACAAGAGGCAATTACTCGAAAGTTGGTGTTGAGTAGATAAAAGTTACTTGTCATTATTTAGCTATCATTCCACAATCTTGAAAGTAGTACGACGATTAATCTGATGTTCTTCCTCTGTACACTTTCCACAAATACAATCAACTGCAGGAGATTCTTTTCCATAACCAACAGCCGTCAATCGTTCACTAGCAATTCCTAATTTAGTGATCAAATAATCTACCGCTGACTGTGCCCGACGTTGAGACAAGTCTTTGTTGTATTTTGTCTTACCTCGACAATCGGTGTGCGAAGACAATTGAATTTTAATATTTGGGTTTTGATTTAGAATGCCAGCTAAGTTAATCAAAGTTGGTTCTGCATCAGGACGTATGAATGCTTCATTGTAATCGTAATAAATATTCTCCAAGGTGATTTCCTTGTTTTTGAAAATCTTATCCAAAACGATTTCGACCTCATAGCTAGTAACAGGATTGGCCGGATCTTTACCAATACCTTTAGAGGAAAATCGGCTAGTGTTATTAAGATAACCCTCTTTACTACCTAAGAAACTATAATCCATATTTTCTTCTAGCTCGATGCTAAATTTCCCGTCAGGTCCAACCAATACATTTTCTGAATTTCCGTTGAACGTAATATTTGCAGTCGCTTGATCCAATGGCTTGCGACCAATAACTTCCGAATTCGGATTGGTAGGATCACGATATATCTTTTCTAAAATAAAACCATTCAACATCATTTTGTAAACGATAGGTTCTGGTTCCTTTGTCGTGTCAACTGGAGGAGGGGGAGGAGGTAGTCCTTTTTCAAAACGATAGATGTCGTCACTTCCTTTTCCGTTTTCACGACTTGATGAAAAGTACCCTGCTTGCAAAACCCCATCCTTTTCTGGAGCTCTCGGATCAATGATAAAACCAAAGTCGTCCGCTCCTGAGTTGATTGGTGGTTTTAGGTTGTAAACAGGTGTCCAATTGTCGCCATCGATTTTAAAACTTTTGAAAACATCAAGACCACCTAAACCTGTGTGATAGTCAGAAGCAAAGTAAAGCGTATCATTATCGATGAAAGGAAACTTCTCATTTCCGTCCGTATTGATCGTTCGTCCCATCAGTCGCGGAATGTCCCAGCCATCGGGTGTACGGTCTACAGAGTAAATGTCATAGCCGCCCCAGCCTTCAGGATGATTACAAGAAAAATAAAGAGTACCACCGTCAGGAGTTAAAGAAGGATGACCATAATTCACTTTATCTTCCACAAAGCTCAGTACGGTTGGACTCGACCAGCTATCGCCTTCCTTTTTACTCATCATGAGTTTACAGTAAATGTCACTTCTTCCTATCTCGCTAAAGCAGCGCGAAAAATACATCTCCGAAAAATCACTATTGAATGAAACGGTGCCTTCATTGTTAGGTGTATTGATTGTGGCATCAAACGATTCCGTGGAGTTTGAGTTTAGGTTAACCAAAAAGAGGTCAGAGAAATTACTACCTGTCCAATTATAAATATCCTCACCAGTACTTTGATTTCGATCCGATGTGATGACAAGAAAGTCATCTCTATAAGGCGTAGGAGCATATTCTGCGCTTCCAGTGTTGAAAGAAGATATCTCGACCTTGTATACATTATCTGCACTTCCTTTTTTCCAATCGATCGCTTGATTACAAGCAGTGATTTCTCTACGATATTCATAAGGACTACCAATCTCAAGTCCAAGGTTTTTAAAAGCCGCTGCTGCTTCTTTATACTGTTCATTCTTTTTAAGTGCAAAAGCATATTCTTTCAAAGCATCAATTCCGAATTGATTATCATAAGCAATCTTGTACCATTTGATTGATGCCTCATTTTTGTTCATACGACGATAGGATTCGCCTATGTAAAAAGCTTTCTTGCCTTTGTCAATTCGACTCTTCGACTTATTGTATTCTTTGGTAAGCATATTAGCAGCTACAGAATACTGCTTTCGCTCAAAAGCGGTTTGCCCATCACGAATCTTTTGCGTGAATGTACAAGCACTAATAAATAAAACAATCAGGAAGTAAAGTGATAATGTATTGCTTTTTAACATGAGGCAAGGGTCTTTTAGTAATGAAGTT
>CALGLS010000290.1 GCA_937959375.1 uncultured Saprospiraceae bacterium | reverse complement strand
TTCCTCTGTCAATCTAGCAGGATATTTTTTGAGTGACAACGCAGACGATCCACAAAAATGGACTTTCCCATCCGTATCAATTGCACCAGCAGAATATCTATTAATCTTTGCTTCAGAAGAAGATGTTTTTGATACTTATTTGCATACTAATTTTAAATTGTCAAAAGATGGTGAGCCATTAGTGCTTTCTGACCCTGCTGGAAATGTATTGGATCAACTCCAGATTCCAGCACTAGAAGAAGATAATTCTTATGGTCGACTTTCGTCAAATCAAACCGTTTGGTCGTATTATACGAACCCGACACCAGGAGCAGTAAACGACGATGCTTCTTCATACGATTTTAATGTCAAACCAAGCTTTACTTTAGAAGAAGCATTTCATACCAGCGCTGTTCAAATCGCGCTGACTTGCGAAGACGTAAATTGTTTTATACGTTATACCACAGATGGAAGTCCCCCCGATGAAAATTCTGAAATCTATACTACTCCGCTTTTGACAGACACTACAATATGCATAAGAGCTCGAACTTATTCGGATGACAATCTACCATCTAAGATTAGCACCAAAACTTATTTCTTCAATGTAGCGCATACACTTCCTGTGATGGCTTTGGCGACAGATCCTTACTTATTATTTGATTGGGAGGTAGGAATTTTTATGAAAGGTCCAGACGCAGATTCACTCTTCCCGTTTTGGGGAGCAAACTTTTGGGATGATACAGAGATTCCAATCCATGTCGAGTATTTTAAAGAAAATGAATTGAAAGTTAATTTCGATGTGGGAACAAAAATCCACGGAGGTAGAGCTTCTCGATCGAAAATGCAAAAGTCACTTCGCTTGTTTGGAGATACCGAATTTGGAGAAGATGAAATGCGCTATAAGTTTTTTGAAGATCGAGAAAACGATTCGTTCAAACGATTGGTATTGCGTAATGCAAGTGGAGATTTTAATTACACACATTTTCGAGATGCCTATATGCATCGCTACTTTATAGAGCAGGATTTACACATAGATGAATTAGCTTATCAACCCGTCGCCTTGTATATTAATGGTCTCTATTGGGGAGTTATTAACTTGCGTGAAAAAGTTGACAAATATTATCTCCGAGATAATTATGGGGTTGATATGAAAAACATTGATCTATTAGAAGAAGATACCTTCGCAGTAGAAGGTGATTTTGAGCATTATGATGCGATGCTAGATTTTGTAAAAATTTCGGACATGAGTGATGATGCTGTTTTTGCGGAAGCAACAAAAACAGTTGATCTTGAAAATGTAGCGGATTACACAATTGCTCAAACTGTATTAGTCAATATTGATTGGCCAAATAATAATATCAAATACTGGCGTGAAAAAAAGGAAGATGCGAAATGGCGCTTCATTCTTTTTGATTTAGATTCTGGAATGGGGCGCGCTCCTTACACCAGAGCACATGTAGATTTCTTTATCAGTATTATGACAGAAGAAAGGTTTGATCAAAATAATTACGCCATTCTTTTTAGAGCACTAATGGACAATTTAAATTATAGAAATTATTTTCTCAATCGATATGCTGACTTGTTGAATACGACCTTTAGAAGTGAAAACATGATTGCCGAAACAGATCGAACCGTAGATATGATCGACGAAGAAATGATTCGTCATTTCCAAATTTGGGATTGGCCAGGGTATGATGTTTGGCAAGAAGATCGTCTCCCCGGTTTGTACGATTTTTCTCGTGATCGTCCCATGTATGCTCGCCAATATTTAATGAGTTATTTTGAATTGGAAAATGAAGTCTTACTCGAATTTAATACCTATCCAGAAGGAGCAGGTACTATTGAAATCAATACCATTAGTGTAGACGAATTGCCTTGGAATGGGCACTACTTTAATGGTGTGCCAGTAGAAATAAAAGTTGTTCCAAACCCAGGGTACTCCTTCCGACATTGGGAATCTATAAATACGATTTTAAGTCCGAATCCATCAGAACAAATTGAACTAAATTTTTCGGAAGACGATAAAATTACAGCCTTCTTTGAATCAGAGTCGATGCCTTTTGAGGTAACCGTTTCTCCAAATCCAGTAGCAGGAATGGCTCAAGTTGAATTTGTTTTAAACGAAGTAAGTTCAGTCTCCGTCAACCTGTATGACATAAGCGGAAAACTACTGCGGTCTCGTGACTACGGAAGAGTTGCTGGCGGTCATCAACAATTAGATTTTGATGTTGCAGGTTTTCCCGGTGGTGTTTATATGCTTGAAGCAAAAACAGAAAATGAATCCTTTGTAGTTAAGCTTGTAAAAGGATTTTAAATAACTTCTAAGTTAAAGCAGAAAACACTTCTATAACTATATTTTTTCTATAGCGAAGCAATGAGAAAATATAAAATCCTGTTAATCATTTCCTCAAATACGTCTCAACCTAAAAAACCACTTCATTGAAAATGAATTAAGCATTAAAAAATATAGTGAATGAATCATTTTATCAAAACAACACTTTTTCTAAGTCTCATATTTTTATTTGCCTCTTGCAAAAAAGATAAATCAGAAACAGACTCTACCCTAAACGTAGAAACATTCTCTCCAGAAATAATAGAATTACCAGCAGTCTTAACTGAAAGTTCCGGTGCCTACTACGACAATGCAATAGGAGAACATCTATGGACTTTCAACGACGGAGGCAATCCAACAGACCTTTACAAAATTAATATCTCCAATGGCTCACTAGAGCAAACCAAAACACTAAGAGACGGAACCAACAAGGATTGGGAAGCAATAGCAACCAACGAGAATTCCTTTTATATCGGCGACTTTGGTAATAACGCTGGCGACCGTACCAACCTATTAATTTACATCATTTCAAAAAATGACTTAGCAGCATCCGACACCGTCGATTTTGAAATCATTCCATTTGCTTACGAAAACCAAACAGACTTTACACCCTCTAATGATCACAACTTTGATTGCGAAGCTATGATTCATTTAGATGACAAACTATTTCTGTTTACCAAAAATAGGGGGAACAATCAAACTCATGTTTATACCCTGCTCGACGTACCCGGCGCACAAATAGCAAGACTCTACGATACGCTTCATGTCGATGGCCTCATCACCGACGCAACGATTAATAGTGAAAAAAGCATGATCGCCCTCTTGGGATATACTAGAGATGATGGCCAATACAATCCCTTCATTTGGTTGCTCTATGATTATCCAGATATGGATTTCCTTAACGGAAAACGCAAACGAATAGAACTCCCAATAAAAGAACAAACAGAAGGCCTTACATTCAAAGATTCTGAAACCCTATACTTTACCTGTGAAGAAGAGATGGGGGAAGATGCTTTTCTTTGGTCCTTTGATGTTGGAAAGTGGAGGTGAGGGAGAGTAGGAAGTTGGAGGATGGAGGTTGGAAGTGCCCTTCAACACGAGCCTACGTTCGCGTGAAATTTCCCACCTCTCACCTCTAGGAAACACTCCACTCTACATTAGACGAGCATTCTAATTTTAATTCTAATTCCCATTCCCATTTCCATTCCTTATCTTTACAACATGAGCAGACCCGATTTTTCAAAAATAGATTTTCAGTTTAAACAACCTGAAAATACAGCAGTGGACGAAACCATCCAATGGACCACAGCAGAAGAAATAAAAGTAAAGCCTGCCTTTGCAAAAGAGGCGATTGATGGTTTATCCCATCTCGGTTTTGTAGCAGGTATTCCACCATATTTACGCGGACCATACGGATCAATGTACGCCATTCGACCTTGGACGATTCGACAATACGCAGGGTTTTCTACCGCTGAAAAAAGTAATGCATTCTACAGACGTAATTTGGCTGCCGGCCAAAAAGGACTCTCGGTTGCATTTGATTTGGCAACACACCGTGGCTATGATTCTGACCATGAGCGAGTGATGGGGGATGTAGGAAAAGCTGGTGTAGCCATCGATAGTGTAGAGGATATGAAAATTCTTTTTGATCAGATTCCCTTGGATCAAATGTCGGTTTCCATGACGATGAATGGAGCGGTAATTCCCATCATGGCATTTTATATTATCGCGGCAGAGGAACAAGGCGTTTCAACTGAATTGTTAAAAGGAACCATTCAAAATGATATCCTCAAGGAATTCATGGTTCGGAATACTTACATTTATCCACCCGAGTATTCGATGCGCATCATTGCTGATATTTTTGAATACACGGCTCAGAACATGCCGAAGTTTAATTCAATCTCAGTGAGCGGATATCATATGCACGAAGCTGGTGCAACTGCAGATATCGAGCTGGCATACACACTGGCTGATGGTTTAGAATATTTGAGAGCTGGTTTGAAAGTAGGTTTGAAAATAGATGATTTTGCGCCACGTATTTCTTTCTTTTGGGGAATCGGAATGAACCACTTTATGGAAATTGCGAAGATGCGCGCAGGACGTGTACTTTGGGCGAAACTAGTAAAACAATTCAATCCTGAAAATACAAAATCAATGGCTCTGCGAACACATTGTCAAACTTCAGGTTGGAGTCTTACAGCACAAGATCCGTTTAACAATATCGGACGAACTTGCATAGAAGCAATGGCTGCTGTTTTTGGGGGAACCCAATCCTTACATACAAATTCACTAGATGAAGCGGTCGCTTTGCCAACTGATTTTTCTGCCAAGATTGCTCGTGATACACAAAAAATTATTCAAGAAGAAATGGATGTGACCAAGGCCGTTGATCCTTGGGCTGGAAGCTATTACGTGGAGTATCTAACCAACCAATTAATCGAACGGGCTTGGATGCTAATAGAAGAAGTGGAGAAACTTGGTGGCATGGCAAAAGCAATAGAAGATGGTTTACCCAAACTTAGAATCGAAGAAGCTGCGGCTAAAAAACAAGCACGAATTGATAGCGCTCGCGACAAAATTGTTGGCGTCAATATCTTCCCACCAGAGACGGAAGAAGAGATTGAGTTCTTAGAAGTAGACAATACTGCTGTTCGCGAATCTCAAATCAAACGACTCAAAGAAACAAAAGCAAATCGAGATGCGGATGCCGTTAAAACTGCATTGGATGCTTTAGCTGTTTGCGCCAAAACAGGAGAGGGCAACCTGCTCGAGTTGGCAGTTGTCGCTGCACGTCACCGTGCCACACTTGGTGAAATATCATTGGCTATGGAATCGCACTTCGGTCGATACGTTGCCAATACGCGCGCGATCAGCGGCGTATATTCCAAAGAAATAAAAATGGACGAACAATTCAAAAAGACGCAAGTTCTTGCTGATGAATTTTCAGAAGAGGAAGGTCGTCGCCCAAGAATTCTAGTTGCTAAATTAGGACAAGATGGTCACGATCGCGGTGCGAAAGTTATTGCCACTAGTTTTGCCGATCTCGGTTTTGATGTTGATATCGGACCGCTTTTCCAAACGCCAAAAGAAGCAGCTCGTCAGGCTGCCGAAAATGATGTACACATCCTGGGTATTTCCTCATTAGCTGCGGGGCA
>CALGLS010000289.1 GCA_937959375.1 uncultured Saprospiraceae bacterium | reverse complement strand
ATTTTTAAAATCTTAGCGGCAGAATTAAACTGGTTTTGAAACAAAGTCTTTTGCTCTTTTGCCAAAAAAGTTTTCCAAAACAATTTTGCGCAAGCTCGTACCTCTGGCACAAAACATAGCAAGTCAATCTGACTAGAGAGTTGCAACAAAGCAGTCAGCAACTTACTCGCATCTTCGTCATGAATACCTTTGGTGTAGGCTTCTTGATAGCGCGTAGCTGCATACTTTTGCACAAACTGTAACAAATCGGCATTCGCTTCCATCAGTTCTTTTCTGTCAGTGGACTGAAACACTTGATAGGCTAAATACTCTGCTCGAGAAACGATATCGTTTTCCGAAACAATGGACTGATTCCAAACCGCTTTGGTTTTTAAAAACTCAGCATCATTGATTTCAGAAAAGAAATCTGTTCCGGTCAAGTGAAAGTTCATCTTGCCATCTTCCTGTACAATAGTCAGGTCTAAAGGTTGAATGTTCACTGAAAACTTGTGCTTTCCTAACTGGATAACATTCTCTCCATCCACAAAAAGATCTTGCCGATCACGCAACTGGCGAATAGCTTCTTCTTTAAGCGTTTTTAACGTAGTTTGTACCGTACTCGCTTTGTTGCTGTCGTCTAAATCATTCAATTGCTGAATGATGTCGCGTACCTTGTCAATCATTAAATCGGCTGCAAAGAAACCATTGATTTCATTGACATCCTTGATCGACTTGATGCGTGTGCGAATTCCTTTAAGAATTCGATCTGCTGCATTTTGCAAAGCAAATGTTCGGTTATTACGAGCCTCTAAAAGGCTGTTCTTTCTTGCTTCAAAAGCGTTGTAAATTTCCTCACGCTTCTCGGTTATTTTTAGAATAAAATCTTCAAACTCTACAAATCGGCTTTCCAGTTCCTCCAACTGTACCATGAGTTTAGTCAGATACTCATCGCATTTCTGAGGACTGTCAGAAATGTCGAGGTAGTTGATAATACCTTGGTCTAGTAGTTTCAATTGCGCATTGAATTCAGCAATAGACTCCGTGCCAAGCAGGCTCTTCTGCTTTTTCTTTACGGCCGCTTTTACTTGATTCAATCGTGCAAAAATAGTTGAGACATTATCGATGATTCGTGTGGTGTGCGTAGCATCTTCAATCTTCAAATTACTGACGATTTCAATGAGCATTTCCAATTCATTGGCAATCTTTTCAATACTAGCTTCCCGCTCCTTAGCAGCCATACCGGTTTCTACCAAAGTAATCTGCTCTGCTTCGTTCTCTACTTTTACTTCGTAAGGTTTTAAAGCCTCATCTTGCAAAAGAAACTGTACGCAGTCATTAGATAACTGGTCGGTCATTTCTGCACTTTTAGCTTCTAAGCTTTCTACCAATTCTAAATCGCTGTAGCGCAATTCTTTTAGTGAGATAACTTCACCACGGAGCATACGCAACTCACTTAAAGCTTCTACAAACAAATCAATTTTGTCAAAAGTTTGACGACGTGCTGTCTCGAAAAGACGCGTTGCTTTTGTGTTGACACGATTAATTTCTGTAGCGGTACTTTTTTCAATACTACGCTTCTTCTCATACTCATCGATGGCAGAAGTTGCAGTCTCTTGAATTTGCGCTAAGCCGCTTGCCAAGTTGAATGTTTCTTCTTTCGTAATCCAGTAATAGGAGTCATTGATGTCAGCACACTTCTTGGATAGGTCCGTATATAAGTCGTTGTAGCTATCTTGCTTTCCGCAAAGAATTAACACCTCTTGGCATTCCGCCATAGCTTTAACGATGTCTTTATTTCCAATCTTAAAAAGGTAGGAGTCCTTGTGCTCAGAAGGCATAATGGTGCCTGCCACAAATGGCGTTTGCCAAATCTGCGCTACGTGATGCTTGGTCGCTTCCTCTTCTGCTTTGAAGTAAGTTAACTCACCATTTGGGAATAGGGCATAGCCATTACAAATGATTGGTGTGGTTACTTTTTGTGCAATAAGATTATAGTGATGCAAGACATAGGTGCCTTTTGTATTGTTATAAAAAACATACAAAAAGTCTTCTCCATTTGGCGAAACGATGCGCTTCTTAAAACGCTTGTTGCGCATATTCGGATCGAATATTTTATGCTCACCAGTTTGCAAATAATAGCCATTCGCAAAGATAATTCCGTGCTGATCTGGCAATAGCACACCAGAGTCTGCTAACGCATCAATGCGTTGTACTTCCTGCATTTTTTCATTAAAAACGAAGTATCTGAATTCCTCTTGATAAGGTCGAATTTTCAACACAATTAGATTTCCTAAATCGGCATAAAGGTATTCTGCGTCATCAAGGGTTTGATCTTGATACTCGACTTCCTCCCGATAGATTCCAAGTCCATCATCTGTGTTGTCTTCCACCTTTATGGTTAAGTCACCACCAACTGTTTCAACAAATACGCGATCCATAACAGATACGTGTGGGTGATTTCCCTTTCGGTGAAAATCACGGTGTACACGTGTCCACTTGAATTCATGCTGAGCAGGGAAGCGTACTTCTTGATCCGAACGATTGTCAATGTAAGTCAATTGACCATCATTCATCAACCACTTAAAAGACTTGAAGTCTGCACTTGTCTTACCCACATGAAAAACCATATAGAGATAAGACCCGATGACCATAAATCGTGCAAAGGAAGCCTCTTTGTAGTAGCGATATAAGTTTTGAAAATCTAATTCAAACTTCTCATGATTCAGAAGACTTAGGTCTTCCTTCTGAAAGCTGTTGCCTTCAAATTTATAAATACTAAAAACATCTTGAACCTTAATCCCTGATCTTAGACCAATATGAACATTGTAACCAAAGATGCATAAATCTCCAATGGCTACGATGTCGCGTGCGATGCAGTGATTGTCGGTGTTGATTCTATCATTGGCAATGAGTTGTGTTTCGATGGCACCGAAAACTTCCTTTCGTGCGTCGTTTAGTTGGCTAAGTCGGTTGCGTAATTCGGTCGCTTGCTTGTCTAATCGCTGTCGGATTATTTCGTAGGTTCCACCTTCTAGTGTTGTATTTTTATTTGATTGATTTTTCATAAATAGGCTTTAAAAATATGCTTGGGATAATGCCCCAAGTGCTGGATTTTGTGGCTTTCTGCCTCCTAGTGTAATGTTGAATCGTTGAATTTTGAATCGTTGAATCGTTGAATCGTCGAATCGTCGAATCGTTGAATCGTTGAATCGTTGAATTTTGATTTTTACGTTAATAGGAAAATTCTAATTTCGATCTTGCCTGGCGGCCAGACAGGTTCCAATTCTAATTCCAATTCTAATTCTAATTCTAATTCTCAAAGTACCCCACCCGCCATTGGCAGGCAGGGCTTGCGTTTGCATAGCTCAGTGCAATCAACTCAAAAGTATTGAGCAGTTACACCTTTGCGTCTTAGAGGAGGCTGCCGACCATTTGCTTACCAATGTCAAGGTCACGGACCGTTTCCATTAGCAAGGTGATCGCATCCCTGTCTTCTTCGCCAGACAGTTTCTCGCGCATCTTCATCAGTAGGGCAGAGATGGTTAGGTTTTTGACGTCGTCGGTTGTTGTACCTGCTTTGCTCATCAAATCTTTGATTTTGCCTAACAGACCGCCGCCGCTTCCGTTTCCAATTAAACCCGTTTTGAGGTCTGATAAGTGCTTGCTGTTGTCTAGTGTTCGGTCAATGGACTTACCGCGATTGATGGCATTCATGATGTTGTCGACGAAGGTTAATTCTCCACCTACGATATCAATGTTTGCTGTCTTAAACGCTTCTCCAAGTACCTTTGCCTGAGCGTCAGCGATGACACCTTGGATGTTGATACTAGCCAACTCAATTTCCTTTTCTTTCTCCAATCGTAGTTTAAACTCCTCGTGGTCTTTTCCTACACCGTCTAGCTTCTGCATAGCAATTGCTTTCTCTTCTACGCCTTTGGCCTCAGCCGATAACTTATCGCCCATGACCTTAGCTTCAGTCATTCCTTTCTCGCGCAATACTTCTGCCTCAGCTAATCCTTGCTTGCGATACGCTTCTGCTTTTGCCTCAACACCTTTCGCTTCAGCAATTGCCTTCTTTTCGATGACAATCGCTTCTAAGCTACCTTCGTGCTCTTTGGCTTTTGCTTTTGCTTCAATGACCTGCGCCTCTGACAATCCAATGGTCGCTTCCTCTGCAGCTTTAGCTTCTGCGTTAATCTTACGAGCTTCAGCATCTTTCTCCGCTGCATTCATCTGCGCCTCTGCGTCGATCAGCATGGTGCTAGCGTTAATTTCTGCTGCAAGCTTTTCAGCTTCTGCTAATTTGGAATGCTCGATAATCGCAGCATCTCCTTTTTCTTCAGCTTGGATAACTGCTACTCGCTTAGCACGTTCTGCTGTAGCGATTTCGCGAGTGTCCTTGATTTTCTCCTCTTCTTCGACCACTTTCTTCTCTACCATAATTCGCTCTTTGATCACATCTTGGATGTTCTTTCTTTCGAGTTCGATGGCGCGCTCCTTCTCGATTTCGGCAAGGGTAACAATCTTCTCTTTCTCTGTCAACTCTAGTAAACGCTCTTTATCCACACGCTCATTCTCAACTGCTTCAGTACGTTCCTTGTTCTTTGCTGCGACAATAACTTGTCGAAGTTTGTTCTCTTCTGCAATGGCCAATTCTTCATCCGTTTGAATGCGAACCATTTGAGATCGTAGACGCTCTTCTTCATTGATTTTGGTAATCTCTGCTTCTTCACGCGCTGTGATGTTGGCAATCTCTCTCAATTGGCGTTGCTGCTTCTCTGCTAGCTGACGCTCGTATTCGAGGATTGCTTCTTGTGCTTCTACGTTTTGCTCTTTGATCGTTTTCTCTTCTTCTCTACGTAGGTAATTGGCAGCAATCTTCTGCGTAGCGGTAAGCTCCGTGATTTTCTTAATACCTTCAGAATCGAGGATATTATTTTCACTTAAAAACTCAAGTGGTGTTTGCTCTAGGTAATCAATCGCTGCATCGTCTAGGACGTAACCATTCAGGTCGGTACCAATGATGCCGAGGATTTCTTGCTTAAACTTTTCGCGGGAGTCGTATAGGTCAACAAAGTCGAAACGTTTTCCTGCGGTTTTTAAAGCTTCTGAGAATTTTGCTTCAAAGAGTGTGTTTAATGTTGCGGGATCAGATGCTCTAGCGCAACCGATGGTTTGAGCAACGGTGGTGATGTCGGAGGTTTCTTTGTTTACTCGCACAAAGAAGACCACTTTGATATCAGCGCGCATATTGTCTTTACAAATTAGACCGTCTTTACTTAGACGTGCAATTTCGATTGTTTTTACGGAAAGATCCATTTGCTCTACCATGTGTAAGACAGGTATGACAAACATCCCTTTGTCGAAAACGACATTTGTACCTCCGCTACCGGTACGGATTAGGGCTTGCCCTTGGGGAACTTTCTTGTACCATGAAACGGCAGCAGCGAAAGCTCCTAAAATTATAAGGAGTAGTACTCCAATGATGACATAAAAAACTGGTGATAACATAATTAAATATTTTTTTAATTTTCAAAATAGGCTGTTGATGATCGTGCGTTTATTAACGCTGGTGAATTGAAGACCTTTTGGTCGACAAAGCTTACGGAACGATTGGATTAGAAAACATCATGGTTTATTCGTTTTATAAAGTAATAGGGTTTATTTTTTTCTTTGCGTAGAATGATTGCTTCTTCGCCTTTTTCTAAATTGTCGGTATAGTCACTGTGTACTTTTACATTCACAAGTAGTGGACTATTCTTAATTAACACCTCTGCTTGTCCCATCTTAGAAGTAGAGGCGGGGAGCACTAATTTACAGGTCATTCCTACGTAATCAACTGGTTCAATACCAGATTCCATTTTTTCAAAAACAGGAATTAGTGGCGTGGTAATTATTTTTGTAAAACATAATCCAACAAACAAATTTGGAAATACTAGGCCCAGAGCAAAAAGGATCGAACCCGCCCCGAAATAATAATTTGCTAAGATGGATATAGCCCAAGTGGACAGTACAACAAAGGACATAATCACCATGAATGGTAGTTTTCCAAAGTTGAAAAATTGTAGCACATTTGCTATACCTCCAACTGAACCTGTATTTACATCTGCATCGACATCCACATCTAAATCTACATCAAGGTCAACATCTGCATCTAAGTCAAAATCTAGATCAAATGACCCAAAGTCCATTGCTCCGATAATGATCAGTAACCAGTACAACACGACCAGTATAAGTAGGAATGTGTACGCCAGATTAATAGGACTAAAAGCAATTTGAATTAATTCATTCATGGCATAGGTGTTTATGGACGAGTGCTGTGCAGCAGCAAGCGTCAATTTAATTTAACAAGCACTAAGGAGAATTGTAAGCATTCTGTTTTATGCTTAGATTATGCTCTGATAGATTATTTATCAAAGCATTTCAAGCAACTTAATAAGTATTAAATGTTAGTTGTTATTTTCTTTTTTGATATACCTCAATAAGCCCTTTTTAAAGGTAAATAGCTAAAAATATCGTTTAATGACGTTGGAAACTCGACGAAGTGTTAAGGAAGTCTTAATGACTTACTGTTTAGAATGTAGCAGTTTGAAGTTGATGAGAAAGGGGAGTATGAATGCAATTGTGGTGTCGTTGTTATTTTTAATGTGAGTAAAATAAATGCGGGTGTCGCACCTAAAGGCGCTTGAATAAATCTCGGTTTAGTATTATTACAAACATTTCGCACCTAAAGGCGCTTTCACTCGATTTAGTGTGCTCCACCTAAGTAATTACAAAAAAGCGTGGTGCGAGATGATTTTATTTAACTGAAGTTGTTTTAAAATAGAATGATGATTTACAAGAAATTTTAACCTCCATTTTTAAACAACTTCAACATGAACTATTGATGAATACGATACCTGTGAAAAAGAGAATGTTCACTCAACTGTGTCTGCGAGTCTGGCTTCCTTTAGGATTTGAGGTGCGGGAAGACAGAGACACAGTTTATTGAATATTCTCGTGAAAAAATCATAGCAACTTATGATAAACAATACATACGTCGCTGTGATTTTTCATTTACTGAACAACAACCTTTCGTATACCTATCTGTTGACCATCGTCCAGTTTAAGGAAATAAATTCCTTTTGGAAAATCGGTAACATCAATTGAATAATTATTTTCGCCAATTACTGTTTGTTTAAAAAAATACAATAGTGTTCGACCATGAACATCTAAGAAAGATACGTTTATTGACTGTTGTTTGTTACTTGTAAAACTTATGTTTAATTTTTCATTTAAGACAGGATTTGGGTGTACCTTAATTCCAATATCATTCTGACTTTCATACATTGAAGAAGTCATTGACTCGTTGATATAAAGTTTTGTGATGTAATCTATTGAACCAGCGTCATCAATCATTCCTGTTAGCATCACATCCTGATCCTCGTCGCCATCTACATCGCCAAATGCAATTCCACTGAAGTCCACCTGTTCAAATGGGGAGTTAGTCACTTCTGTAAATGTTCCGAAGCCATCATTTGTGTAAAGAATTGCTACCCTTACCGTGGCCTGTGTTTCAGAGTTACCACGACCTGTAATTAACACATCTTGATCATTGTCTCCGTCTATATCAGCAAAAGCGATAGAGCTAAGAAAAACGCCGCTAAATGGTGTGCCTGTTATTTCTGTGTAGTTTCCCAGTCCATCATTTGTATATAATTTTGAAAAATTAACATTCGGAATAATATCACTGTTATATCCTGTAATTAAAACATCTTGATCATTATCACCATCTACATCTGCGAAAGCAATATCACCTGCCAAACATGGCTCAAAAGGCGTGTCATTTTTTAAACTAAAACCACCCATTCCATTATTGATGTATAGGTTTGCAATTGGACCAGAGACAGGTGCGGGGCTATTGGTACCTGTAACAAGTAGGTCGAAATCGCCATCGCCATCTACATCAGCAACATCAATAGCAGCATCAACCACTCCAAGAAAAGGAGTACCGATTAGCTCAGAGAATACTCCGTTGCCGTCATTGGTGTATAGTTTTGTCGTTCCATAATTCTCATTATTTATACCTGCGATTATTACATCTTCGTCACCGTCATTATCAATATCAGTAAAAACAGTAGAGCTTGTAAAGACACCATCAAATGGTGTGTCGAGAATTTCGAAGAATTCACCTGTTCCATCGTTTAGATAGATTTCTGCAATGTATTCGTTGTCATTGTTTTCGCCTGTAATCAATACATCTTGGTCGCCATCCATATCTACATCAGAAAAGTCGATGGTTCCAAACATTACACCTTCAAAAATGGTGCTTCCAACTTTATCGTAGACGCCAAGTCCATTGTTTAAGTATAGTGAAGTTTCTGTTTCATCATTAAGACCTATCTTACCTGTGACCAAAACATCAAGATCACCGTCTCCCTCTACATCCGCAAAATCTACAGCACCACCGAATACACCTCCAAAAGAATAACTGGTCGACTCAGAAAATGTTTGTGCAAAAATGGGTTGAACGAGAATGGATAGTAAGAGTAGTGTGATGGTTCGCATTTCTAGATGGTTTTGATTTGGTAAAGACAAGATTTGATTGATTCAAATTTAATTCTTTCACCCTTATTTTTTTCACCAAGTTGTGCCCTTTAGTCAGGTTTTTGAATGGAGTAGGAGACTAGTATTATTCATTTGCCACCGGTTCAATCATAAATTTCTTACTAATACTATAACCACCTTCACTGATGAGGTGAACGATATATATTTGATTAGGAATTGCGTTTTGATTTAGGGTAATTAGCACTTGAGGTACCCGGTCTACAACCTGCTGCCTTTGGATCAAGTTACCCCGCATATCGTATATCAATATTTCAGATGATGCTTTTTGAAAAATATCGCTTTGGATGTAAAAGCAATTCTTGACGGGGTTTGGGTAAATAATTAAATTCAAATCTTTTAATTGCTCACATTCATCAGGACAAGTTATTTTTCGGTCGTACTCATAGATGTATTTCTGAATGCCACCATCTGAACTAAGCCTAATTCCCGTTTTGCTCTTTAGTAAACCATCACAATAATAGTCGAGTAAGATTTCGTTAAGACGGCCACTTTTATCGCTAATGATTGTTTTTTTAACTCGCAATCCGTCATAGATGTATTCGTTTTTAGTACTCAAATCCCATTCGCCATCTAGGGTATGTTTAAGGCTATACATTTGAGTCATTAAATTTTCACCTGTATTGTCATAAAACCAATCATACTTAGTTGCATAGACATAGGATGTTGTCAATAATTTAAAGAATTCTGTTAGTTTATTTTGTTCGTTGTATTTCCTTTCAAGTACTCCTTTATTAATCCAGGCATCTGTATCTTCGTCATACTCGTCATATATTTCTATTTCACTTGAGTCGGTTCTTCTTCTAGTCACGATAGTTTCTGCTGGAGAATCAGCCAAGAATAAGTGGTCCTTGGTGTTTTTCCAAGGATCAGCACAATCGTACTCATTTACTAGAGTTAAGGTATGTTGTCTACTTTCACCGGGGCGTATATGAAAGGTTTGTTCTTGTCTGTCAACGCAACCCGCGTCATTATAAAAAATGCTGTAATCAATTTTTAAAAACCAGTCATCATCAATGTATTGGTATCGCTTGGTTGATATTAATTTATCATTTTCATAAGTCCACTGTGTTTTGGAATGAAACTTATATAGGTCTTGTTCTTTGTAATAAGAGGAATAAACTTTTTCAATTAAACTGTCTAGATCGTCGTAAACATAGTCGTACCTGTGAATGAT
>CALGLS010000288.1 GCA_937959375.1 uncultured Saprospiraceae bacterium | reverse complement strand
AATAAGATAATTTCGTCGATAACCAATATCTATTGGGAACTTTGTTTTATTAAGAATCCTTGTAAACACACCATAACCTAAAAATGGAGCATAACTATTTTGAGGAATAGGATTCACATCCCCAACTAAGCCTGCTATGCTATTGCCTCTTGAAAACTTCGGTCCACCAATTAAGATATAGTTGCTATAGTTTAACAATAATTCTCCTTCCATTCCGACTAAAAATTTATTCTTGACATTCAAGGTAACATGACTTCCTAAAGCAATTGGGAATATATCAATTCCCCAATCTACGGTAGTTTGACTTTGAACAGAATTTGAAATCAGAAATAAAAATATTATAAATTTTAAAGTGATTCGCTTTGTGTGCTTTTTGTTGTGAATTAAATTCATTGTTTTATTTTGTTTGAAACTAGATTATTGACAATTACCCCAGTTAGAATAAGACAGTAAATCTTTTAAGATTTTCAGTATATATTTTATTACAGAACTACCTATTAATATCCGTACATGTAAAAAGGTAACCTTAGAGTTGCTTGAAATAATCTTACAGTTAAAGGAATTGATGTTTTCCAATTACTTTTAGATTTCTTTCAAATAGTCTTATCCCTACTTTTTCAAGCCAACAAAGTAACTTATCCCAAATTTTGTCAAAAAAAAGGTCATTTCATCTATAGACATCTTAGAACAAAAATATTACTTTTACGCACATTGGAATTGAGATCCTCAAAAAATTGAACCAAACATACAAGAATATGAGAATTGAAGGAAGCAGAGTAATTATAAGGCAGTTTAAACCAGAGGATCTTGAAGACTTTTATTCGTACCGATCTGACCCACAAGTCTGTAGATATCAGAGCTTTATGGTTAAATCGAAAATGGAAGCAGAGCAATTTATTGAAAGTCAAAAAAACCTACCGCTAGGCTCTAAAGGACAATGGCTTCAAATAGCTATCGAGCATAAAATAGAAGATAAAATTATTGGTGATTGTGCAATCCACTTCATGGAGAACGAACCCCGTATTGTAGAAATTGGTTATACTGTTCATCCTGACTACCAACGTCAAGGGTATGCAACCGAGGCTGTACGTATGCTGATGAAGACTGTTTTTAAAGACTATAATGTTCATAAGATTCTTGCTAAAGTTGATGTGCGCAATCCAAGCTCGGCAAGAGTACTCGAGAAAATTGGTTTCAAACAGGAAGGCCGATTTTATCAGCATTTCTTTGATGTACAAGACAAGGCATGGTTTGATGAAATCCAATTTGCTTACATGAAAGAAGATTTCATGGAGGAGATCTTTTAACACAGAAATTCTTAGTCAATGGCGGATTCTGTTGTAGAATAATGAGATCTCAAACTTATACTCCTTAGTTTCCCAACTTTTTCCTTTTTAAAGCGTTTAACAGCCTATGGCATTAATACCACCTTTTTTTATGGACTGCGTTGTTGCAATTGGAATTCAACAAGGCAACAGAAACGCACCAAAAAAAACATGGATTGGAACTGGTTTCCTTTTCGGAAAGTTTGTAAAGGCACACGCAGATGATTCGAGTAAGAAGGATTATACCGTTTACCTGGTTACGAATAAACACGTCATTGCCCGCCATCGATCAATTATCCTTCGATTCAATCCTCAGACCAACCAACCTGCTAAAGATTATCCTGTCAACCTATACGACAAAGAAGGTGTTCAATTGTGGACCGGTCATCCTAACCCTGATGTTGATGTTGCCGTTCTAAGAATCAACCTACAGCCAATTCACGCGGAAGGCATGAAATATGGTCTTTTCAAATCAGATACAGACGCCATTACTTCTACCGATATGCAAAGCAATGGCCTTGCTGAAGGTGATTTCATCTACGCGCTTGGTTTTCCAATGGGGTTGGTTTCTAAGGATCGTCAGCATGTAATGGTTAGAAGCGGCATTATAGCGCGTATAAGAGACTTATATGAGAAACGAAGCTCTGACTACACGGTTGATGCTTTCGTCTTTCCTGGTAATAGCGGTGGCCCTGTGATTACGAAACCTGAGATGATTTCAATTCAAGGCACTAACCCATATCGAAAAGCTTCCTTAGTTGGCATCATCAAAAGCTATATCCCCTATCAGGACATTGCCATATCAAAACAGACCAATAAGCCTCGTGTCATCTTTGAAGAAAACACGGGACTTAGTTTGGTAGAACCTGTTGATCGAATTTTAGAAACAATTGAATTGGATCTTGGGGTTAACAATAACATTAATGTTACATAATGAAGTTGTTTAAAAAATAATTAACCCGCTTTATCAATAAAGTAAAGCATCGCTGCTATCTCATCATCAGTCAAATTTGGGAACGCATTCATGATCGATTTATACTCCGCAAAAAGCGCTTTAGCCTTTGGGTGCCCCTCTGTAATCATCAATTGAGAATTGCGAATCCATTTGTATAAGTCTTCTTTTGGATAGTCAGCCCATCGCTCATTTACACCTTTCAATGCGGGACCTGTCATATCATCTGCCAGGTTTTTGTTATGGCAGCTTGCGCAATTAGTTTTGAAAAGCCCCTTCCCTTTTGCGAGTAAAGGATCTGCTTTTGGAGGGGCGTCGATTAACTGGGTTCCATCAGCGTCATCTTCATTATTGGCATCAACAACAGATTGATCTTTCAACACAATAAATGAAAATAAGGTAAGTAATAGAAAGGTAGTAAAAACCAACTGAAGGATGGTGTCATACAAGATTTTGGCATTCATAATAAGTGGATTTATTTTGAGAAAATTATTGTCGATGATTTTCTTTTTCCTCCTCTTGAAGCAAGCTTTTCTTGTTTCTCTTTGTATACAATTTACTTCAGTTTCAGCTTTAAAACTTAACATTCCACTTCAATTATTTCTTTAGAATTGTTCTAAAGAAATGGCCCTTTTGAACCATTTATAAATTGCTCTAATGACTAAATACTCTTTTAAAAATGCTAAAAATTAAAATGCAAGAAAATTTCGTCTGAGTAAATTTATATTATGATACAAATACCAGAACAAATATTCAAAAACAGGGAATCTAATAACAGAATGAAGGGAATAATAAGAAGGTGCTCCTACTCCAATTAAACCTTATTGAAAGGTAAAAAAGTAAAAATCAGCTTGACGAAATGAGGTGAATTCAAAGCAGTAATTCTAATAAAAACAAAAGAGGCGGTTGCCACCTTTTCAGTGACAACCGCCTCTCCTATTCTAAAAAGTAACCTTACAACTAGTCAGCTAAAGCCATGTCTTTTAAGAATTTTCCATGATTGGAAATTGCTTTAAACCAAGTCTTTTGTGAGTGGTATGGCAAATTGTATTCTTCTGCTGTTGCACGAACAATTTTAGACAATTCTTTGTAGTGGATGTGGCAAATTCGTGGAAACAGATGGTGCTCAATTTGGTAATTGAGTCCACCAACAAACCAGGAAAAAAGCGTGCTATTATGTGAGAAGTTTGCAGTAGTCAAAATCTGGTGAATCGCCCAGTTGTTTTCCATATTACCAGTCTCATCTGGCATTGGATATTCCGATGATGGCAAAACGTGTGCTGGTTGAAAAATCAAGCTTAAGATTAATCCTGCTACAAAGTGCATGCAAAGGAAACTAACAATAACCAACCAAACTGGAACTGCAGCAAAATACAATGGAATAAACAAAGCAATTGCATAATATCCAATCTTTGTCAAAACCGCTTCTCTAAACATCTTATTGTAATGCGCCTTGTCTTTGATCAAACCTTTGCTATTGAATTCCTTTAATTGCTTAAATTCTTTAGCTGTGATCCAAGAAATAGTCATCAAGCAATATGCAAACCAAGCATAATAATGTTGGTAGCGGTGCATCGGACGTTTCTTCGCATGTGGTGAAAAACGCATGATTGGTGTACGACTAATATCTTCATCATAGCCATGAATGTTCGTGTAGGTGTGGTGCAACATGTTATGTTGAATTTTCCAATAGGAAGAACAACCACCAGTCATATTTAAAACAAACCCTAAAGCAGAGTTCACTTTTTCATTACTGGAGTAAGAACCGTGATTTGCATCATGCATGATCGAAAGACCAACACCTGACATCCCTAGACCACTTAGAAGCCAGAGTAAAAAATAAGTCGTAGTGCTTTCAACGAAGAAAACACTAGCGATAAAAGGCCCTACGTATAGAGCCAGCATGAAAATCGTTTTGAAAACCATACCCGCATCTCCATGTCTAGAAATTTGGTTGGTTTCGAAATATGCAGAGACGCGTTGTCTCAATACATTATAAAATTCTTGAGAGGACTTACCACCCTTATTGAATTTAACTTTTAATGCTGCCATTTTCTTAGTTTGTGTTAGATAGAGCTAATATGATATTATTTTTGTTTTACACCTCTTTCCTTCAAAGAGTTCGTACCTAAAACAAAAAGTATTTAAAGTAATTTTTGAGCAAGCTCACAACATTCCTTTTTGCAGAAACGAATATATGCCAAAGGAATTGTATGGTAACAAAGTAGTCAAACTTGTTATACAACCGAACTTATTGACAATTGATTAATTTTGAAACTCACTATTTAGACTAAATCTAAATAAAGAAGCGAAGGGGTTATTTAGCGTATCAAATAATAAAACCATTAGCAATATACACATTTGTAGTCCAAAAGCGCTCCTGTTATTTACACTTTTACACTAAGCTTACTATGAAGAAACAAAAAAAATTCCTAATCAATCAGTAATAAAGTGATATTATCAACTGATTATCAAGAGCTTAAGTCATAAACAAGAAATTAATCATACAACCAACTACGAAGCCCTATATTGCCTTCAAGATTACACATTTAAATAACTAAGAAATGGAACTTGACTATTAATTTAAGAACATATTCAAATCATGTGGAAGACTAATCCTAGCCTTTGCAAATCGATATTGTTTAGCTATTTTCACTTTTCAAATAGAAACTTTAAAAAAGTGCTTGAGTATTCTTTTAAAAATTAATAATCATGAAGCAAGTATTAAAACAATTACTACTAATCAGCATCCTTCTCACTTTTGGTTGTAAGGCTGCAAATTTGAGAAAAGACAAGGCAACAGATACTGTTGAAAAATTACATGATGGGATGCTTTTAGTAAAACTAAAAACTTCTGAGAATAGAATTAAGAAGTACAAGGAAATGGGTAACATGGAGAAGGCAAAGGAGGTCATCGAGAAACAACAAACACAAAATGAAATTGTAATAAATGCATTTAAAGACAACTTTAATTTTTGTCCAGTTTACTTTTTTCATTCTAATGATATTGCCAATATAAAAAACAATGATTTTAAAGGTTCTCTATTTCAAAATATTGGTGAAGATTTAGAAACGACTCCTTCCTCAGATACTTATTATTTAATTGGGGAATTGGATCAAGCTTATCAAGACGAGTTAGGGGCGATGACAGATGGAGAACTCAAAAGAGCTGCAGGAAGTGGTGGATCAGTAAATGCCATCGTTATTCGTGACAATAACAACTTTCAAATTCCTAAACCGTTTCCTTATAGAGCCACCATGACAGACACCAACAAGGAAAACATCCGCCAAAGTGTCGCCAACTTAAATCAAAAGCTGATCGAATTTGAACGCAAAATGAAAGTCAGAAAATTAAAAAGACGCAGATAAGCGCTTGGACTTAATTTTGTAATTCGACAACATCTATGAAACCCTATTTATTCATTTCAATATTGGCTGCTCTCTTCTTCCTTCCTTTTCTAGGAGAGGTACATTTGTTTGATTGGGATGAAATTAATTTTGCGGAAGCTAGCAGGGAAATGTTGCTAACGGGTGAATACCTTCGCGTATATATTGACTTCCAAGCTTTTTGGGAAAAACCACCCTTCTTCTTTTGGTTGCAAGCACTATCAATGAAAGTTTTTGGGGTAAATGAATATGCCGCACGTTTTCCAAATGCGATTTGTGGTATACTAAGTTTGTTGTTTCTTTTTAGAATTGGGAAACGACTCTTCAATGAAAATTTTGGACAACTTTGGGCACTTATTTACTTGGGCTCACTACTTCCACATTTGTACTTTAAATCTGGAATAATTGACCCTTGGTTCAACCTTTTCATTTTTTCAAGCCTTTATTATTTTATTTTATTTATTTGGAAAAAAGACAACAAACAGGATATCACCTTAGCCAAAAATAAATGGAACTACCTTGGTGTCTCTGGACTTTTAACTGGGCTTGCTATCCTAACAAAAGGCCCTGCAGCCTTACTCATTATTGGTTTGTGTTTTTTCGTTTATTGGTGTTTTCAAAAATTTCGATTGTACATTTCGATTCCGCAATTTCTAGTTTGGTTACTCTTTGCTTCTATTATTCCGCTACTGTGGTTTGGCATTGAAACGATTAAGAATGGTCCTTGGTTTGTCAAAACATTTGTCGCTTACCAATATCGATTATTTAGTACACCAGACGCGGGACATGGTGGCTTTTTCGGTTACCATTTTGTCGTTTTATTGATCGGTTGTTTTCCAGCTTCTGTTTTTGCAATACGCAGTTTTTTTAAATCTTCCGCAAGTAAAAGCGCTCCGCAAGCTGACTTCATTCGTTGGATGAAGATTCTATTTTGGGTAGTATTGATTCTCTTTTCAATTGTGGAATCGAAGATTGTGCATTACTCTTCCCTTGCTTACTTTCCATTGACCTTTTTAGCTACGTATGTTGTTTTTCAAATTTCGGAATCCAATATTCATTTTTCCAAATGGATAAAACTTGGATTAGGTGCAATCGCTACGATCTTTTCAATCGTCTTCATTGCTACTCCTCTCCTACTAAAAGGTGATGGCATCGCACATTTAGTTAAGGATCTTTTTGCAAAAGAAAATCTAAAAGCAGATGTACCTTGGACAGGATGGGAGATGACTCCTGGGCTCTTTTTAATCGCTTTAATGGTTTTTTCCTTTTACCTTTTCAGAAAGCATTTGAATACTCGTTCTTTCCAAATTTTCTTTATTGGTACCGCCATATTCATCAGTACTTCTATCATGTTTTATGTCAAGCGTGTAGAAGGATATTCGCAAAGAGCGGCCATTGAATTTTTAAAGTCAAAGGTTGGCGAAGATTGTTATGTAATCCCATCCGGCTATAAAAGCTATGCACATTTGTTTTACACAAAAAAGCAAAAACCAACGAATAAAAAAAGCAATGATCGACATTGGTTGATGACTGGAAAAGTCGACAAGGACGTGTATGTTGTTACCAAAATAAACAAACTTAAACCAATGAAAGGTTTTGTAGAAATAGACAGAAAAAATGGTTTCGTTTTTCTGAAGCGGAATAAGGTGAAGTAGCTAAAGCGCTAGTAAAACAAGAGGAGCTAAGCAATTTTATTTGGTATACAATTCGGTAAGAGTGGACGTTAACTAAACTTTTGAAGTTTAGTTAACGTTGTCTAAATCAAATAAATTTAAGCAGATTTTTTTCTTCCAAAAAAGAACAAAGCAAATCCAACAAGAAATCCAAGTATTAAATACATCGGTTTAAAACCTCCGCTTTCGTTATCACTCATATCTTCACTTTCGTTAAAAGCTGTTCTAGTTTCACCAACCACAACGTCTGCACCTCCTCTCGGTAATAACGATTTCCAATTTGCTGGATGACTTTGAGATGGATCTTTCAACAAACTGAGTTTGTCATTTACTCCTTCTTCTATTGCAGACACTTCTCCATTAATCATTCCTAAGGAAGAATTGGCGTAGCTAATGTTGTAACTTTCCATAACGTAGTCATGATCTTCTAGTGAAAATGAATTGTTGGAATTTTTACTTTCTGATCGCAACAGCAAATCAAAAGGAACCGCTTTCAAATCTTTTCTAGGGATAACTACAATTGACTTTATACTATCCGGAATGATATTTAAAGCATGATTAAATAACAGTTGACTTAAAGTCAAAGAAGAAGAGGTAAAGTCAGCATAATTCTGCGCTAACTGATCGGTAGCGGGTACTGCTTGCATAGCACCTTGTAACTTCTTGATATTATCTAAAGTCTTTTGCTTGTTAGGAACCTGAATCTGTCCCATTCCACCTGGCCATGTTATCGTTCCCAAAATCATTTGATCTCCAACAAAGTATTCAACCATCGCTTTTTTCTCCTGTTGTAAATATTCAAAATACTTCGCTAAAGTTGGCAACTCTTCTTTAGTCAAAATTTTAGAAGTACCTGACTTTCCAAAATGTGCATTTAATCTTTCATAACGCTCCATTAGAACAACAGCTCTTTCATACATTGGTACTCCGTTTGTCATATTATACCCCTCTAGTGTTCCTCGAATGCAACCCTCAAATATTTTAGTTCCTTTAGTTGCTACAATATTTCTAATCTTGGCGTTACTATTATTAGTTGCTGCATATTCAAGACCTTTTACAGCAGCATGGTAAGCCTGATAACTATTAATCAAGGTTTTCATTCCAGGAGAAAGTTTATACTTCTTCCAAGATAATTCACCTTTTTCGAGTGACAAATCAAATAATTCTGGGTTAGCAGCCATAACTTCAGCCTTCGGATTTCCGGTAGGCATTTCAGAATCAAAAGCCTTCATTTTTGCTTGAATTTCTTGAAGGGATTTATTGATTTGAGCTAGATCTTGTGCTTGCACATTCACAACTAATCCTAAAAGAATCAAAAATGTAAAAAATACGTTTACTCTCACTTTTTCAAAATTTGGAATTAAAAATTACTTCTTGTACCTGTTCCTGCAAGTTTAGCGCCAAGCCATCCCATTGGAATATAAGCACCAACTAAATCGAGCACATTGAACCACATAGGAGCATTCGACATCATTTTTACCATTGCGATTCCACCTAAAAGAAAAAAGACTCCTATGCCTATTGCAAATTTCATTTTATGGCTAGCTGCTAATTTAGCCACTACGAATGCTCCAGCAAGTGTCCCCAAAGCATGGGCTAGGAATGGAAAAATAAAGCGCTTGATTTCAAAACTGTGAATGTATTCATTCATGTTTTCAAAAGTTACTCCCTCTGGCATTGGTACTAACTTAAGTCCAAGTTCTACTAGCCCCATGTTTACGGCCATACCGGCTACTACGCCGACAATTACTGCTAAAATGTTTTTCAGAATTGGGTTCATCGTTATATTGTTTTGGTTTGAAAATTTTAAACGACTGGCAAATGGTTAAGCATCAAAAGCATCTAGATTTTCCTGTGCAGTCTCCCAATCTTCCATCACCTTATCTAAGTCATCCTTAAGTGCTTGATACTTATCCAAAACCTTTTGAGAATCTGGATTTTGATAAAAATCTGTTTTTCCCATTTCGAGTTCAATATCAGCAATCTTCTTTTCAATCTGCTCTATTTTTCGTTCTGAATTTGAGACCTGATTTTGAAGCTTCTTCTTTTTCTTACGGTCTTCTTCACTTAGCTTTTTCTTACCCGGCTCTTCCTTCTTTTTCTTAGTTGCCATTTCTACCTCACGCATGTTGGCCATAGCTCGTTTTTCCAAGAAGAAATTGACATCTCCTAAATGTTCGTATAGCTTACGATCTCTAAACTCAATTGTTTTTTCAGTCAAACCACCTAGAAAATCACGATCGTGAGAAACGACTACCATTGTTCCATTGTATGCTTTCACTGCTTTTTTCAAAACCTCTTTCGACAAAATGTCAAGGTGATTGGTAGGCTCATCCAAAATTAGAAAGTTAATGGGTCGCAATAACATACAAGCTAAGGCTAAACGTGCTTTTTCTCCTCCCGAAAGAACAGAAACTTTCTTATCGACATCTTCACCTCTAAATAAAAATGCGCCTAGCATACCACGTAACTTAGTTCGCATTTCTGGAGGAGTTGCATCCTCCATCGTTTCCAATAAAGTTTTATTTAGGTCTAGACTGTCCGTTTGGTTCTGCGCATAATAACCAATCACTACGTTGTGTCCCCAGGTTACATCACCACTACTGTACTCCAATTCTTTGATTAGAATTTTTGCGAGTGTTGTTTTTCCTTGACCGTTTTGGCCAACAAAAGAAACCTGCTCACCCCTCAATAATTTCAGGTCAATGTCTTCTAAAATCGAAGGACCATCATAAGCTTTGGTCAATTTCTTTGCTTCAAAAACAACCTCACCAGATCGAGGAACGGGTTGAAAACGAATACTCATCGCTTGTGTATCCTCAGCATCTAATTCAATTCGATCTACCTTGTCCAATTGTTTGATCAGCGATTGCGCCATTTTCGCTTTGGTGGCTTTCGCCCGAAATTTCTCAATCAACTTTTCAGTATGCTCAATCTTCGCTTGTTGGTTTTTGTAGGCCGCCGCCATTTTTTCTTTTCGTTCTGCACGCAGTTCGAGGTACTTAGAATAAGCAGCTTTGTACTCATACATCTTTCCCAACTCAATTTCCATGGTACGTTTTGTCACCGTATCCAAAAATTGCTTATCGTGAGAAATTACAACTACTGCTCCTTCATAGAATTTCAAAAACTGCTCTAACCAAATAATGGATTCGATGTCAAGGTGATTCGTAGGCTCATCCAATAATAAAAAATCTGGACGTTGCAAAAGCATTTTGGCTAATTCAATTCTCATCTTCCAACCACCACTAAACTCGTCGGTTCCTCTGTGCATGTCTTCATGCTTGAAACCTAGTCCTTTCAAAACTCGTTCAGTATCCACTTCCATAGTCAATCCACCTAGGAACTGAAATCGCTCTTCAGCATCTCCTAAGTCCGTTATTACATTGGCATATCCCGTGCTTTCGTAATCGGTTCGTTCTGCAAGCTCCTGTTGTAATGCTTTGATTTTTAAATCAACCTCATTCACTTCCTTGAAGGCAGTAAGCGTTTCTTCCAAGACTGTTTTTCCAGCAGGCAGATCCATATCTTGCTTAAGATAACCAAGGGTTGAAGTCGCTGGCCTAGAAATATTTCCTGAATCCGGGTTTGATTCTCCTGCTAATAGTTTTAGAATCGTAGACTTACCTGCCCCGTTTCTACCCACCAAACCGACCTTGTCCTTCGTTAGAATCGTGAAACTCAAATGATCCAACAAAACTCGATCTCCATACTTTATAAACAATTCGCTACAGGTTATCATATATCATTTTTCTTTTGAAAGCACAAAAATACAAAAGCAGGTGCCAAATCAATTGGTACCTGCTTTTATTTTTAAAAAATATACTTGTCTTTGCCTTGGTTTAACCTAATTCCAAGTCAAACCATCCGGCATTTGTGCTATAACAGAGTAAGTGTCTCCTTTCTTTCGCATGACGGTGTTCCATAAGCCCTTATTTCCTTTTCCAAAGACATAGTCGTCATCCATCTCACTTATCACCCAAGAACCGTATTTCATTTCTTCTTTCAGTTGCTCAGGAGACCAGCCAGTGTAGCCAACGAAGAACTTAATATTTTTAGGCTCGATGGCCTTTGTATCTATTAGTAATTTTAGTTTTTCAAAATCACCTCCCCAGTAAACACCATCTTGAATTAAATGGCTATTATCCAACAATTCACCTACGTTGTGAATATAATGAATGGTATCCGTTTGTACCGGGCCGCCATAATAAACATCGGAATCAAATTCTGGAAAGTCTGCAATCAATTCGTTGATTTGCATGTCGAGCGATTTGTTTAGGATGAATCCCAAACTACCATCTTTTTCGTGTTCACAAAGTAAAACAACCGATCGCTTAAAATTTGGATCAATCATGAAAGGTTCTGCAATTAAAACCTTTCCTCTGTTAATTTTTGCTTTAGCCATGTTTGTTTAATTAATATGTTCGTAAAGTGGTTTGACAGAATTCTCCAGCTTTTTCTTTTTTACATTTTATAGAAGAAAAAGTTAAATCATTTTGTTCTGCCAAATCATGGATCGGACTAACAGCATTCTCATAATTATTGCCAACTGAATCCTAAGGTTCAGTTTATGCAAATTGGGTTGAAATGTTCCCTACAACAGATCAACTTTGTCTATCTAAATTTATGAATAAATTAAATAGAATCAAATTTAATTCTATTTAATTTATTCATAAACGAAAGACGTGCTTTTCTTATTTCTTTAATTTAGAAATTGTAAATCTTTGTCTATCAAGGGTCTGAACATAGTTTGGAAAAAGGAATACCTAAGCAACTTTTTTTTGAATAAACTTCATTTCAAGTTAAGTCAATAAAATAAGTGATTAGTCCCCTTACAAAGCTTCGGCTGGCAAACTTCGGTCGACCTTTCTAACAAAACCTCTTAAAACCTTGCCATTTCCTCCGACTTCTACAAAACTGTCAATTTTGTTTTCAATCATGTTGAGCAAAGTTTGAGTCCATCTGACTGGAGAAGTCAGCTGTTCTATAAGGTTCATCTGTATTTCTTCCGGATCTGTAACTGCCTTAGCAGTTGT
>CALGLS010000287.1 GCA_937959375.1 uncultured Saprospiraceae bacterium | reverse complement strand
GTTGCAGTACATCGAATTGATTTACCGACCTGCGGTCTCGTTATGCTTGCCAAAACGAAAACTGCTTTGATCAAAATGGGAAAAGCTTTTCAGCAAAATAAAGTCAACAAAACATATCATGCACTGGCCCATGGCGAGGTTCCTCAAAAAGGAAAAATAGATACCGACATTGATGGTAAAAAAGCCTTGACGAAATACGAACGTCTTAAAGTTGTTCCTTCTCGTGTATTTGGCAAAATGTCTTATGTAAGCATGAAACCAGTGACCGGTCGTACCCACCAATTGCGGAAACATTTATTGTCAATCGGTTCGCCAATTGCAGGTGACAAGATGTATGCTAAGGATGTAAAGACGATTCAAGGAAAGGGCTTGTTTTTGTGTTCTTGCCGAATGGAATTTACGCATCCAGTTAGTGGTAAGCGAATTGTTGCGGAGGTGGAGTTTCCAAAGAAATTTCAGCGGATTATGGGACGGGAGGCGGAGCGGTTTTGAATTAGAACAACCTTCATTGCTACCTTTAAAAATTGACTACTCAAAAACTACTTAGTAATAATCTCTATTTTAAGACAACTTCATAAATTACTATTGTCTTGATCGCTAATGCAACAGAGTAATTGTTTTGTTATTTTCATAAAAACCTTGTAAGACTTTATAAATATGCGACCATACCTAATCCTTTGTATCTTTTTCCTATCTGGCTTTGAACTCTATGCACAACAAGTGCTCTTTACAAGCCAAATAGCGCCAAAAAATGCTGATTTAAACAACACTCATTCTATCTTATCCGCTGATTTTGATGGTAATGGAACCGTTGAATTGTTGTATAAACAATGGGGGGAACCATTATTAATAAGACGGCAAGATCCACAGGACCCAGATCACTATTTCGATCCAGAACCTATCTCCCACCCTGGTTTTACAATCAATGAATTTTACGCAGTTGTAGATATGAACAACGATGGGCTCTTGGATATTGTCCTCCAAAAAACTAATCCGTTTGAACTAGGTTGGATGGAATATGACGGAACGGCTTTTATAGACTTCCATGCTATTCCTCCTGCGGTACCATCATTTATTGATCTATATGTTGCTCATGCAGATATTGATCTGGACGGAGACCTAGATATTAGTACACAAAATGGCTGGTTTGAGAATACGAATGGCATGGCTACCCTCTGGACCCATCATGAATATGTGGGTTTTACATCTAATCACATCCTCGTCGATTTGAATGGAGATAATGCCTTAGACTTACTGACAGGACCTATAAATGATGCGATTAATATTCAATATAATGATGGGACGGGAAGTTTTAATAGCCCTGTAGAGCTGTTTAACAATCCTAGCCTTACGGAGACAATCGGAAGGATTTCAGGTGATTTTGATGGCGATTCAGACATTGACATACTACTCAGTCAGGGAGATGATGATTTTTTATTCAGGAATGATGGACTTGGAAACTTTACTTCCGAAACCACAGTCAATTTTGATCTATCCAACGATTACACTGAAGGTGTTTCCGTTGATTTTGACATAGATGGAGATTTGGATGTTCTTATTTATAGACCAACAGCAAGTGGTGTTAATTTTTATTTTTATGAAAACGATGGGAATGGTTTGTTCCCTAGTCTTCCCCTTACTATTTCAGAAAATTATTTCTTTCACTTCGAATTTTCAGGGTTTCCAACAGATATGGATCAAGATGGGGATTTAGATCTTTTGATGACCGGCTCCATTACAAATAATCAAGAAGTTATGTGGTTGGAAAATCAAATGCCCCTGGGAAATCCAGCCCCCTACTTTCCGCTGCACATTATAGATCTTCAACCAGAAGATGCAGAAACCTGTTTTTTCGACGTTGATGAAGATGGCTTTATTGACATTTTGGTTGCCAATCATTTTGATCAATATGAAAGTAGAGCACAACTCATGTGGTTTAGAAACGAAGATGGGAAAGGTACTTTTCACCAACCTAAAGTTATATCTTATGGTATTCGAAATTACGGACAACTTTTTAAATCAGATTTTGATGGAGATGGAACAACTGACCTATTACTATTTGAGGCAGTCTACGACAAATTACATTGGCTCAGAAAAATACCAGGTACGGCATCCTTTGAAGACAAAATTGACTTAGGTTCTGCCGAACATCCTAACCTTACCGTTTCTGGAGATTTTGATGGCGACAATAGTGCGGACATTATTACAATGAAAAGCAATAACAACTTAACCTTACTTTCCAACCTTGAAGCCAATGGAAATTACTCAACCAGTACAGTTGCGACAATAACTGAAACCTTAGCGTCAATAACTGCCACAGATATGAATGGCGATCAAAATTTGGATATTATTGTATCGGTTTTAAATGGTACTACTTATTGGTATCCCAATGATGGAACTGGAAACTTTGGCTCCCCTATTCTTTTCGAGAACACTCCTGAAGGTAATTTAAGAATACAAACTGCAGATATTGATACGGATGGAGATATGGATTTAGTTATAAGCGGCTATGATCCGATTTCCTCTAATTCTAATATCTACTGGTTGGAAAACACAGCTAGCGGAATGGAATCGAATATACATATCGTTAGCTTAGATATTTCTTTGTTTGGGCAAAACGTGAAATTGATTGATTTTGATAACGACGGCCACGTAGATATTTTTCCTTACACATATGGAGATGATCTTATCTTTTTTAAAAATACTGGACTTGGTGTTTTTATAGAAACGGAGATCGGTACTGCTGATGATGTTAATCCTACAAATTCTGACATACAGGATTTTAATGGCGATAATTTGCCCGATATTTTAAACTCTAGTAATTTCAAAGGCATTCAGGTTTTCACTAATCTTTTGGGTCTACCAACCATTAATGGCAAGTGCTTTTTTGATGAAAATGAAAATGGTATTTTAAACGCTGGAGAAATCGGTCTCCCATTTTTTCAGCTATCTGCCACACCTGGTAGTCTTTTTTCTTATAGTACCGGTGATGGCGAATTCAGTTTTTATCACAACGGTGGTTCTTATGTACTTAACCCGATTGTGGAAGACAATTGGCAGCTCACTACGACACCAGATAGCTTCGAGATTAACGTTAATGTCAACTCTTCTGATAGTATATATCTATTTGGGTTCTCTCCTATCAACGAAGTATTGAATACCGATACTTATATTAGTTCTGAGCCAACCCGATGTGGTTTTGATGTTAACTTTTTCATTACCTATCTCAATTCAGGCACCTTAATTAACGATGGATTTGTAAGTTTCACCTTGGATTCATTAGTTGAATTCAACTTTTCGAATCCCGCTCCTGATTCTATTGATGGAGTAAATCTGTACTGGAATTACGAAAATTTCTATCCTGCGCAGAGCGATCAAATTGTTGTTAATGCCACCATGCCAGGGGTAGAATATATTGGAGAAACACTGTATTTTTTAGCTATATCAAATGTCGTCAATGATTTAGGACAAATCATACTTAGTGATCCGATTCGATACCTGCCTGTAGTCAATTGTGCCTATGATCCAAACGACAAACTCGTGTATCCAGACCCTCCGGGTGATGAAAACTTTACCTTTCCAAATGACACCCTGATTTATACCATTCGTTTTCAAAACACAGGAACAGACACTGCATTTACTGTTCGAATAGTCGATCAATTGGACGATGATCTAGATTGGAATACCTGCAATCCAGTCGCAGGAAGCCATCCCTTTCAACTTTTTCGATCAACCACAGGTGAGCTTGAGTTTTTGTTTGAAGATATACTTTTGCCCGACAGTAACATAAATGAGGCGGCTAGTCATGGTTTTGCACAATACACTATTCAGTTAAAGGAAAATTTAGCTGACTTTACGCTTATTGAAAACACTGCAAATATTTATTTCGACTTCAATCCACCTATTGTGACAAACACAACCTTGAATACAATCGTCTCCTTTCTACCTCAGCTTTCAATCAGCAATGATTCTTTGTCTTGTAGCGGGGATTCAAGCGGATTAATTACTGTTGTTCCAATAGGATTTGAACCTTTTCAATATTTATGGAATACCGGAGATACTACTGCCACCATCAGCCAACTGGTTGCTGGTACTTACATTGTAACTGTTACCGACGGCCAAGGAAATATCAACAACATATCTACAGAAATAGTAGAGCCCTCGCTTTTAATGCTAACCACTTCATCAACCGCTTCTACAGAGAACTTTAACAATGGCACTTCATCTGTGGCTGTTTCAGGAGCAAATCCACCCTACACCTATCTATGGAATAGCATACCACCTCAAACTACAGCCGAAGCTACTAATCTTCCTCCAGGCACTTATAGTGTGGCGGTGACTGATGCGAACGGCTGCACAAGTGTTGCTGAAGCAACAGTTGATGTTATTTTAGCTATTAAAGAATTACCTTCCAATATTTTATCAATTCACCCAAATCCATCTGACGGAAAGATTAAAATTCGGTTAGAATTGAAGGATCCTATAGATATGCTTATTGAAATGCGGGACATCAATGGTCAACTTGTTTTTAGAGAACACCGCCATTCTGATTCTTCTTTTACAATTGAGAAAAATGACTTAGCGGTTGGTTTATACTGGGTCGGAGTCTTGATAGAAGGGAAATGGTTTGGGGAACAGGTCTTGGTCCATTAAAAAACATTAGATAATATTGCAATAAAAATTATCTTCCTACAATACATTTTGAATTTGAGTTTAAAATTGAATAGTATTATAAGGCGGACTCGAACGCAAAGATATAGAGCTTCTTGCGAATTTTAGTTTTACTTAGTAGAGAACACAGGTTCGACTTTTAGGCTCTATAAAAATTGAACCTGTGCCTTATCCGTTTCTATGGTATAAAATACCTCAGAGCCTCTACATCTCTACTCCTAAAAAGCACTACTAATTACTCCTCACGAACTACCAGCAACTTCTCAGAGAATACCTCCTTCCCAATTTGAACAGAAACAAAATACAAACCCGCTTCTTCCAAATCAAACCTTTTTCGCCAAAGCGATTCATTATCAATTAGTTTCGAACGAAAAACCACCTCGCCCCTACTATTAAAAAGCGTAACCAACATCTTAAAATTATTCGGATTGGCAACTGTAAGTTCTACATCGCCTGGTGATGGATTTGGAATTACTTGAATGGAAAGATCAGAAACTTCTCCTTTTACATTCACAATGTTAGAAAACTCAAATTGACCATCAAAATCTATTTGTTTTAGCCGATAATAGTTATCACCAACATAAGGTGAACGATCTGTGAATTCGTATTTTTGCAAAACATTCGTTGTACCTCTTCCGTCTGCCCAACCTATGATTTCCCAATTCAATCCGTCCTTCGATTTTTGAATTTCAAAACCTGTATTATTTTCTTCAGAGGCAGTTTGCCATTCTAATTGAATGACCGCAGCGTCTTTTCGCGCAGTAAAAGAAATCAACTCAACTGGCAAGGCACTACAGGCTGTTTCAACACTTGAAATCGAACTACACTCAATTGAGTTTGCATTAATAGTTCCGATCTCATTTAGATTAAAGTACCCACAAACACTAACGATCGCACAGGTCGAAAGAACATTGTTATTTTGAATAATCAAATCAGTAATTCCTAGAGGATCTATCACGCCAAGACCGTGCAAACTTGTAAGTGCATCATTGTTTTCAATATTTAAAACACCGTCAATTTCGGCAAGATTATTCATCGTTGAAAGGCTACTTAATTGTGGATTATCCTTAATAGTAAGATCGCCATAAGCTAATTTTAGTGTACCTAAACCATCAACAGTTGCCAGTCCTGCATTTCCCTCAAGGGTAAGATCTCCTGCTATCGCTATTAGGTTTTCGAAGCCGGAAAGATCAGACGGCATTGTATTGTTTTTGACTTGAAAGTCACCGATGATGGAACCAAGATTTGCTAAACCATTAAAGTTGGTGATATCCCCAGATAGAGCTTCTTCGATAATGACATTACCATAAATTCGTCGACAAGTTGGGTTATCAATAATAAAATTATCAATTTCTGTTTGGCTTGTAAAAGTATATCCATTATTTGTGCAAACATCATCACAAAATGAAACAACATCTGCTTCTAAGTTACAACCACAACCATTTGTTTCAATCACCCGCGCTCCCCCACTCTCAAGATAGCTGCAAATACTAGCGGCCTCACAAACCATCAATCGATCATTATTGGTAATTTCTATATCTGTAATAGTAATTGGATCAATCTGCTCCAAAGCTTTTATACTTATTAATTTGGCGTTTTCTCTGATTTCAATATTGCCGTTAATCGATTCCAAATTTGATAAGCTCATTAAATCTTTTAGAGCATCATTATTGGTTAATCTCAAAAAGCCATTGACGGCAGTCAGGCTACTCAAACCAGACAAATCAACAAGCGCTGGATTGTCATTGATACTGAGGTAACTTCCCGAATTTGTAAGTGCCGACAAACCAGAGATGGATTCTAAATTAAGATTACCATTGATAAGAATATGAGAACCTAAAGTTGTCAAACTTCCGAAGCCATTCAAATCAGTGATCGCATTATTATTAAAGAACTGTAAAAATCCTTCTATACTAGTTAAGCTACTTAAGGCTGCCGTGTTCTCTAAAAGCGCATTTTGAAAAAACGAACAATTACCTCCAATGTTAACTAGGTTTTCTAAGCCCGATAAATTAGTTAAAACTGGGTTTAAGGTAAAGGATAAATTGCCTTGAATGGATTCTAATTGGGAAAGGCCGTTCAGATTGGTGATGTCAGCAGAAATGAAGCTATTGATCGTTAAGTCATACTCCATCACGGTGCAACCAGGATAATTCGTTGCAAAGTCATCAATATCAGCTTGTGAAGTTAAAGTGAGATTTCCAGTAGGACAGGTCTGCGTGAAACATAAGGTAGCACAGCAAAGCATTACCAACAGTGTTAGGTAAAGTTTGTACATAGTAATCGGTTTTTGGCATTACTTCTAAGAGTAAGCAGGTATTAATAAAGCCAATGCAATACTAATAAATATAATCTGAACATCCTTTTAATTAGTGTTAAATAAAGGTGAATTAGCTTAGTTGAAGGGGTTTGAAGATCGAAGACAGAAGCCCAAAGTTTCCCTCTACCTTAAATTGCAATAGAAGGAAAACTTCCGTCTTGGGACTTCGATCTTCCGTCTTCCCTCCCTACATATTATGAAAATTCTTAACTTTTACCTACCTTAATGACTTATTAAAACTACAAACACCATGGCTCAAATCAAACTCTCCATTAACGGAAAATCCTATACTATTGACGCCGACGAATCTATGCCTCTGCTTTGGGCTGTCCGCGATTTTGTTGGACTAACAGGAAGTAAGTTTGGCTGCGGCATCGCGCAATGTGGCGCTTGCACTATGCATATGGACGGAGAACCTATTCGCTCTTGCTCCGTTCCTTTAGCTTCTGCAAAAGGCAAAAAAATTACAACCATCGAAGGCATTGGTACAGAAGACAAATTGCACGCAGTTCAAAAGGCCTGGATAGAAGAACAGGTTCCGCAATGTGGTTATTGCCA
Organism: uncultured Saprospiraceae bacterium; assembly: GCA_937959375.1. Taxonomy (GTDB): domain Bacteria; phylum Bacteroidota; class Bacteroidia; order Chitinophagales; family Saprospiraceae; genus CALGLS01. The sequence continues at coordinate 170 of CALGLS010000287.1, read as the reverse complement.
AAGTGGTCAAATTATGTCGGCGGTTGCTTTACTGAAGACGCATGCGAGTCCTACGGATGAACAGATTGATGAGGCTATGCAGGGGAATATTTGTCGGTGTGGGACTTATGATCGGATTCGGAAGGCGATTAAGCGGGCTGCGGTTGGGTAGGATCTTGGAGGTTTGGTGT
>CALGLS010000286.1 GCA_937959375.1 uncultured Saprospiraceae bacterium | reverse complement strand
GAAGTAGCCTTCCAATCTGAAAAACAAAACCACCATCCCAACTGGTCCAACGTCTATAACACGGTCAATATTGAATTAACAACACACGACGCAGATAACACCGTTACCGAAAAAGATCATAAATTAGCGGAGGCAATCGATTTGATTTATGCCAAATACACCCTCTAAAATGCGCTTTTCATGGAATTCAAATCCAAGCTCCCCAATGTAGGCACCACCATCTTTACAGTCATGTCGGCGCTAGCACGCGAGCATAATGCCATCAACCTATCACAAGGATTTCCTAACTTCGATTGCTCACCAAAACTACATAGTCTAGTTCAAGAATATATGGCTAAAGGCCACAATCAGTATGCGCCAATGGCTGGTGTTCCAGTTTTAAGAGAGGCCCTTGCGGAAAAAGTGAAAAACTTATACGGTGCTGAAATTGACCCGAATACAGAAATAACAATTGCCGCTGGTGCCACGCAAGCCATCTTTACGATCATATCTGCTTTTGTGAAAACAGGAGATGAAGTTATATTGTTAGAACCGGCTTATGATTCGTATAAACCATCTGTAGAGTTGATGGGGGCGAAGCCTGTGATTTATGAACTCACCGGACCTGATTACAAGGTAGATTGGGACAAAATGAAATCGCTTTGTTCTGATCGAACTCGAATGATCATTGTGAATACACCACACAACCCTACCGGAACAATCTTGACTGCAGCGGACATGGAAGCTTTGCAAGAACTGACTAGAGATACAAATATTTTAGTGTTGAGTGACGAGGTGTATGAACATTTAATTTACGATGGAGAGGCACATCAGTCGGTCCTTCGTTTTCCCGAATTATTTCAACGAACCTTGATTACCTACTCCTTTGGCAAAACGTTTCATAGCACAGGTTGGAAAATCGGTTACTGCGTAGCACCAGAACATTTGATGAAGGAATTCAGAAAGGTACACCAGTTTAATGTGTTTAGTGTCAATACACCGATGCAGTATGCCATAGCTGATTTCATGTCCAATCCAAACGAGTACCTTTCGCTTAATCATTTCTTTCAGCAGAAAAGAGATTTCTTTTTAGAAACGATGAATGGTGCTCGATTTAGACCAATTCCTTGTAAAGGAACCTACTTTCAATTGTTTGATTACTCTGAAATTAGTGATGAAAAAGATACCAACTTTGCGAAGCGTATAACGTGCGAATTTGGAGTCGCTTCTATTCCTGTCTCTGTCTTTTATTCGAATGGACGAGATGAGAAAGTAGTTCGTTTTTGTTTTGCTAAAACGGAAGATATGTTGGCTCAAGCGGGAGAGGTGTTGCGGGGGATATAGTTGGGAAGACGGAAGACCGAAGACGGGAGTCCGAAGTTTCCCGCGATCGTGTAAATGCGTTAGAAGAGAACTTCCGTCTTCTCAGTCCGACCAGCAATTGATTTTGGCGTTCGGAATAGGAACTAAATGTAAAATGTAAAACCGCAAAATTTCAAATGTAAAAGTTTACCCACAATCATGAATCTATCTTGTTTGCCACGTTATTCGGCAACTTTTACATTTTGACTTTATCATTTTGCGGTTTTATATTTAAAAAACTTACTAGTTGCGAAGCAGGTAAATATTCAATCAACTACATTCTTGGTTGACATGTTCCTTACGCCTCCCTCATCCCTCCATCCCATTCTCCTTAGCCTCCTTCCACTTCTTCTCACTCAAGTTCCAAACAATTCGTCCAAAGACAAAACCTGTCAAGCCAAAAAACATCAAACTAAAAGCAAGGTGTCGAACAAAGTTCATCGAAGCTAAAGCCTCCGCGTTCCAAGCATGATTGCGTAACTGTGTTACCACCGCATAAAGCAAACCTGTACAAAAGCCCCAGGCAGCTACGCCCGACATCCAAACAAAATTATCTTTACCTTTTTCACGGACCTGTGTCCATCGGTCGAATTGACTTTGATTCATAATTTTTGATTAAGGGATATTTTGATTTTCGTTTTGTGTGAGCCACAAAATCTGAAATATACTTTTCGAATGAAAAATGAGTGTAGTAAAAAATGGAATTGTTTTGAAAATAAATCAGGAGACGATGATTGAGTATAACCGAAAAATGTCTATTTGCGTCGGTAGGCAAACTTTTACGTTTTAACTTTTGCGGTTTTAAACCCTGCCTGGCGACCTGTCTAGCGGTTAGCCAGAGACTCGACAGGTTTTATATTTACTCCTCCTCTTCTTTCGAACTAACCGCATTAGGATCCGGAACTTCCAACCAAAGATTATTAGCTCCAATCCCCTGCGTACATTTTAGTTTATCCAAATTCAACAATTCTAGCATCGCCAAAAAAGTAATGATGGCGTGAATTCGATCCTGACAAGCACTAAAGATATCTTTGAAAGGTGTTCGCTCACCCCATTGAACTTTTGAAAGAATAAAAACCTGCTGTCCCTGTACCGTATAGTTGTAACGATAAACCTTGTGAACGGCCTGCGCTTTCTTATCTTCGATTCGAGCAACAACATTCTGAAAAGCCTTCAATAATTTGAAAAGCGTTAGTGACTCCAACTCCAGATCAACCAACTCTTTTTCCGCAATCTCCTTAAGCTCTCGCTTATTGCTACCACGCACATTTCGCAAAGAGCGATCCTCCTCCAACTTTCGCATATCTTCCAACACACTCTTGTAGCGTTTGTACTCCATCAGTCGTTGAACCAACTCATCACGTGGGTCAATCTCATTTCCATCTTCATCAAGTGGCTTGCGCGGAATCAACAACTTGGCCTTGATGCGCATCAACGTAGCGGCTACCAAGATAAACTCACTGGCCAAATCAATATTCAGTTCTTCCATAGCACGGATGTACCCCAGAAAGTCTTCTGTGATTTTAGCAATCGGAATATCATGAATATCCAACTCGTCTCGTTCAATAAAGAACAAGAGCAAATCGAAAGGCCCCTTAAATTGGGGGAGTTGTATATTATAAGTTGCGCTCATTAAATTTCTATGATTTCAGACCCCAAATATACGGAAAACTACAGCGATTACGGTAGTTTTGTAGCTGGATATGAAATTTATTTGAGGGTGTATTGGGATCATAAGGGATTAACTTAAATTCTGATCTCTATCTTGTCATACACTTCGTCACCACAACCCATCATTTTGAGTAAAAAAGGAAAGTTATACCTGATTCCCTGTCCATTAGGCGAAAATGCCGGACATACCATTCCTCCATATGTGGTTGCTATTCTCCATAAATTGGACGTTTTTATAGCGGAAAGAGCTAAGACCGCTCGGGCTTTTATCAAAACGACTCAGCCCACCAAGCCATTTAGTGATTTGATTTTCTATGAGTTGAACAAACGGAGTGAAGATGCCGAGATCGCAACTTTTTTGAAGGATGCTGAAGCTGGTAAAGATGTTGGTTTGCTTTCAGAGGCGGGCTGTCCAGGTGTAGCTGATCCCGGTGCTGTGATTGTAGCCATGGCACATCGGAAGGGCATCGAGGTAGTGCCTTTAGTAGGACCATCCTCTATTTTGTTGGCATTAATGGGAGCGGGTATGAATGGGCAATCCTTTACTTTTCATGGCTATTTACCTGTGAAAAAGCCTGAATTGGCAAAAGAACTCAAAAAATTAGAACAACTATCAGGACGTTTGCGGCAAACGCAAATCTTCATAGAAACGCCCTACCGTAGCAATGGTATGTTGGAGGAAATGCTCAATGTCTTGAATTCGTCTACCAAAATTTGTGTTGCAACAGACATTACATTAGCAACAGAATTCATTTGCACGAAACGAGTAAAAGCTTGGAAATCCAGTGAATTACCTGATTTGCATAAGCGACCTACCGTATTTTTACTGGAAGCTTAGTAATCTTTTTAAAGGATTGGTATAGAAGAAAGTTCAATATGGCTTGTTTCTTGTCTTTTACAAATGTTCAGAGATTTTAGCTTTCATGGCTGAATAACAAAGTTGAGATTTTAGCGTTTTATGTCAAGCATCTGATTTTCCTGTGTTTTACCTGTGGGAAATCGATTCTCAGAACAATTTTTGTCGAAGATATATTTAACTTTGCGGACTCATGAACATTAACGAGTTGTTCTACCCCAGTACTTAACTTTTAGGTAACTAAGACAACTTAAAAAAAACTGATCAGTGAAAAAACTACTCTACACATTTTTAATATGCAGCTTCGCGATGAGCCTTTTTGCTCAACGAGGATGGGAAGCTGGAGGTTGGATTGGTACTTCTCATTATTACGGAGATATCAATTCGTCTTTCAATGTTAAATCTCCAGGCCTAGCAGCAGGTATCATTGCACGCTACAATTTCAATAATAGACTTTGCTTTAAATTTGGTGCCAACTATGGTAACATCAGTGCAAATGATGCTGATTCCAAAAACTCATACGAGCGAGCAAGAAACTTAAGTTTCGAATCTGTTCTGTTTGATGGGACTGGACAATTTGAATTCAACTTCCTCCCATACACGCATGGTAGTAGCGACGAGTTTTTTACTCCATATCTTTTTGCCGGACTTTCCGTTTTCTATTTTAATCCTTTAGCAGAATATGAAGGCGAGATGATAGAGTTACGCGATCTGGGAACAGAGGGTCAGTTTCTTGGCGAAGAATACTTTAC
>CALGLS010000285.1 GCA_937959375.1 uncultured Saprospiraceae bacterium | reverse complement strand
TGCTTGAATCATTCATCCATTTTATCAATAAATTCCTCTTCAAAAGTTGAGATAAAGTTGTTGATGTATTTTTTAGAGAGGGCATTTTTTTTGACAATCATGTAATGCGTACGTTTAACGCCATTTGGTCCTATTCGTTTTAAACGTAAATTTTCTGAAAGTTTAAATTTTTTCAGTTGCCATTTTGGAGAACACATTACGCCAAGGTTTGCAGCAACCATTGATAGTGTAAATTCTGTAAAAGGAATGGCCGATAATTTTTCTGGTGTCACGTTAATTGCTCTCAGGCAATGTTCGTATATGGCAACACCTTCCAATGGAAAAGAGTTGATAATTAAGTGCGCATTTGCAAAACTAGTTGGACTTACAAAATCATTATCATTAAAAGGATGCTCCTTGTGTACTACTGCAAAAATTTCATCTTGGTAGATTTCAATACTATACAAATCATCAGAATGTGGTTTGTAAGTAGACATCATAATATCTACTTCATCTGATTTTAACTTAGTGATGATTTCGTGCCTTGAGCTAAATTTTAGTGCAATATCGATTTCCGGATACAGGTTACCCATTTTTTGAATAAAGCCTGGGAGATCATGAAAAAAAGATTGACACTCTACTGCAAGTTCAATTTTTCCTATCGAACCTTCTTTAATTAATTCGATTTTATTAAAGCCCTTTTCAATCGTTTCAAACAATTTGACTGCTAGCGTATATAGCTCTTGTCCTTCGTTTGTCAAAATCCATTTGTTCCGTTTGCGATGAAAAACTTTAAAGCCCAGTCTTTCTTCAAGCTCTCGCAATTGATGGCTTAATGCAGATTGGGTTAGAAATAATTTCTCTGAAGAATTAGCAATGCTGCCTTCTTCTGCGATCGTCTTAATGAGTCTGTAATATTTGAGTTCCATATTTACAAAAGTAACTAATTTCTTTTGTTTCCTAATTGAGAATATTTCAGTTATGGAACAAACAATGGTCAATCTGAAAATTTCTTTTCAAGTCATGTTGCCTATACTTTTGTTGAAAATAATCATTATGAATCAACGATTTTATACCATACGTTCCCTTGCTATTCTATTGCTTTTCTTTGTCAGTATCTCATTTGTTCAAAGTCAAGATGTTATTGCAAAAAGGACTTACACGGCTATTTCCATTTTGGATAAAGATAAACCAGCAATCGATGGTACCTTAACCGATGAAGTTTGGCAGCTAGGTGCATGGGAAGGCGACTTCGTTCAGCGACAGCCAAATGAAAATGTGCCACCTTCTGAACAAACCGTTTTCAAGATTTTATTTGATGCCAAACATTTATACATCGGTATTCGAATGTATGACCAAGATCCGACTTCTATCAACCGAAGAATGTCAAGACGCGATGGTTTTGATGGAGATTGGGTGGAAGTTATCTTGGATGGGAATGGCGATTTACGTTCCGCTTTTTCGTTGACCTTAACTGCAGCAGGAGTTAGGGGAGATAAAATTATTTCCATGAATGGGAACAATGAAGATGTTTTTTGGAATCCGATTTGGCTGGCCAAAACAAAGGTAGATGACAGGGGGTGGACTGCAGAAATGAAAATTCCATTTAGTCAATTGAGGTTTGGAAAGTTAGAAAATACGACTTGGGGATTACAGGTCAGGAGAAAATATTTTAAGCAGGAAGAAACCTCTGTTTGGCAACGTGTGCCTTTGAATGCTTCTGGTTGGGTGAGTGAATTTGGTAAGCTAGAAGGCCTTCAAAATGTTGGCGCTCAAAAGCTGTTGGAAATTCAACCTTATGTTGTTACGTCTTTAGAAACATTTAAAAAAGAACCCCAAAACCCGTTTAAATCAAAAAACAAAACAATTATAACTGGAGGAGTAGACGGAAAAATAGGAGTGACCAATGACCTTACTTTAGACTTTACGATTAACCCTGATTTTGGACAAGTAGAGGCGGATCCTTCGGCCATTGCATTGGATGGTTTCCAACTTTTCTTTGCAGAACAGCGTCCCTTTTTCGTAGAAAATAAAGAGATCCTAAATTATCAATTTTCCACACCAAAAATTTGGAGCATTTACAATAATGACAACCTTTTTTATTCGCGACGAATTGGAGGAAAGCCTCATGGAAATGCCAATCCATTGTCGAATGAATACGTGGATGCACCTGAACGAACGACTATTTTAGGCGCAGCCAAATTTGGAGGAAAAACCCAGAAAGGTTTATCGGTTGGCATATTGGAGGCCGTTACCGCGACGGAGTATGCCAAGGTTTCTGATGGGACTGCAGATCGATCCGTAGAGATAGAGCCCTTGACCAATTACTTTGTGAGTAGAGTACAAAAAGATTTCAATAATCGGAATACTTTTATTGGAGGTATTTTGACAACGACCAATAGAGATTTGGATGAAACACTGGAAGCTATTTTGCATAAAAATGCCACTACATTTGGGCTCGACCTTTTTCACCAATGGAACAACAGGAATTACTATGTAGGGGCTAACTTTATCGGCAGCCATGTCTATGGTAGCAAAGAAGCGATTCTTAAAACACAAACTTCTATCGCACATCTTTTTCAAAAACCAGATGCCAATTATGCAAGTGTCAATCCCAATCGAACTTCTTTGACTGGATCTGGGGGAGATCTTAAGTTTGGGAAAGTGGGCTCAGGGCATTGGACCTTTGAGTCTGGCTTGACTTGGCGTTCTCCCGAGTTAGAGTTAAATGATATGGGCTTTATGCGAGAGGCAGATGTACTTTTTAATTATGGCAACGTTAATTATAATTTGTTCAAACCCTTTTCAGTATTTCGAAATGCGGTTGTCAAATATAAGCATTGGGTATTTGCAGATTTTGGCGGAAGAGTCAATTTTGCAGATTGGGATATGGAAATGAGAGCTGTGTTTAAAAACAATTGGAATGCTAATTTAGGTTTTTTTACACAGCCTCATATTTATTCTCGTTCCCTCTTGCAGGGAGGTCCGAGAATGAGGATGCCGGACCAACATGGTTCTTATTGGGGACTAGGTTCTGACCGAAGAAAAAAACTTTCGTTCAATTATAATGGTTGGACCAACGCAGGGAGTGGTGATAGCTTTTTTCTGTTAGAAAACAACATCACTTTTACGTACCAGCCGATAGATAAGTTGAGCATTTCATTAAATCCAAGATACATCTTCGTTAATAAGCGATTGCAATATATTGGTACGTCTCAGAATGGAACGGAGCCACGTTATATCACAGCGCTACTTGATCAAAAAACCTTAAGTTTAGCCTTGCGATTAAATTACACACTTACCCCGAATCTAACCATTCAATATTATGGTCAACCCTTTGTTTCTTCTGGAGAATATGACCGTTTTAATTTCGTACAAAATCCTTTAGATAACAATTTTGCAGAACAATTGTACTTTTTCGATAAGGAGCAAATCTCCACGGATGCAACCTCGGGAAACTTTAATGTAGACGAAAACAAAGATGGTAACACAGATTATACATTCAGGAATCCTGATTTTAGTTTTGCTCAATTTCGATCCAATTTGGTGTTGAGATATGAGTATAAACCGGGCTCTGAAATCTTTTTGGTTTGGGCACAAAACGCAACTGATTTTGGTTCACCACAGGATCGTTTTATTGAGAACGTTAACGAGCAGTTGTTTGGCATTGCTCCCAATAATACCTTTTT
>CALGLS010000284.1 GCA_937959375.1 uncultured Saprospiraceae bacterium | reverse complement strand
GAAGTTGTTTAAAAAGTATCTTCAATCTTGCAGATAAGCCATTGATCGCCAATACTTCAGCTATTGATATTTCCCGTAGCTATGGCTACGAAAAAATAAATGAGCTTTGTCTTGACAATCAAGCCATTATCTCTATCTGGCTACGCCGAGTAGACAGGTTCGATTCTGAACATACTTTTTAAACAACTTCATCGTTAATTCTTATCATAAAAAATTATACAAATGAGATTCTTTATTGACACTGCAAACCTAGATCAAATCAAAGAAGCCAAAGAATTTGGTGTATTGGATGGTGCTACAACCAATCCGTCACTTATGGCAAAAGAAGGAATTTCTGGAGATGCCAATGTAATGGCGCACTACAAAGCAATTGCTGAAATCGTTGACGGTGACGTAAGCGCTGAGGTAATTTCTACCGACTTCAAAAGCATGATTGAGGAAGGAAAACGCTTAGCAGGTATCGCTCCAAATATCGTTGTAAAAGTTCCTATGATCAAAGAAGGTGTAAAGGCTTTGCGTTGGTTTTCAGATAACGGAATCAAAACAAACTGTACTTTAGTTTTTTCTGCGGGACAGGCTATTCTTGCGGCTAAAGCAGGTGCAACTTATATATCTCCATTTATAGGAAGATTGGATGATACCAATTGGGATGGTATGCAGTTAATTCAACAGTGTGCCGAGATCTATGCTATCCAACAATATGACACTGAAATTCTTGCAGCGTCTATTCGTAACTCTAAGCATATCGTTGATGCAGCTCAATCAGGTGCTGATATCGTGACTTGTCCTCTAAAGTCAATTATGGGATTATTGAATCATCCACTTACAGATATTGGGTTGGCAAAATTCTTAGCTGATCATAAGAAAGCTGCTCAGTCAAGTTAGACTTAGCTAATTCATTTCTTTAAAATTTAAGGCCATTGGATGATGTAACATTCAATGGCCTTATTCGTCATTCTAATATCGATCTTAGTTTTGCATTCAATGAAGTTGTTCAATAATTGTTATCATTAATTACAACGCAAATTAATCTCATTGATAATTTCCTTTTGTCGATCAAAAACAACAGATCGTCTTTTTCTTCACATCAAATAGGGGTAGTCCGCATATATTTACGTCATAGTATTGAAAACTAAACCAATTGCTCCATTTCATCAAAACTAAAACGAATCAACGTGAAAGAATTTATTTGCTCCTTTTTTCTATTCTTATTTACATTCAATTTCACAACTGCCCAAAACTCGCTTAGCGGGACAGTGCTGGACAACAAAAACAAAACCGTTTACTTCGCTACCGTTGCACTTTATAATGCCAGTGACAGTACGATTGCTCGTACAGCATCTACCGACGAAAAGGGGATGTTCATCATTGACAAGATCAAAGATGGGGATTATTACCTTGAGGTGAATATGCTAGGTTATGCAACAACTAGTAAGTCTGGTTTGTCATTCCCTACCGACAATAAAAAAAACATTGAATTGACATTAGAAGAGGATGCGCAAGTGTTATCTGAGGTAGAAGTAGTTGCGAAGGTTCCATTGCTGGAGCAAAAATCAGATCGATTGGTCGTCAATGTTGAGAATAATATTACTAGCCTCAATAGCAGCTTGATGGATGTTATGAAAAAGGTTCCAGGCATGATTGTCGTCAATGATCGTCTAAGTCTTGCGGGGTCTTCTGATATGACCATTCTCATAAATGGTAAAACAACTAAATACATGGATGTTCAATCTTTGCTTCGTGACATGCCAGGTGATAATATCAAAAAAGTCGAAATCATACATCAGCCCGGAGCAGAGTTTGAAGCTTCAGGTTCCGGTCCAATTATCAATATCATCTTGAAGAAAAACAGTTTGTATGGTACCAACGGAAGTGTTTACATCGGTGGTGCAAAAGGTCGCTACTGGATGGGAAATACAGGCGTTAACCTAAGTCACTATCAAGGTAATGTAAACATTAACGGAGGTATTGGTTATAACCGAAATGCTTATTTTGAGGATATTGAAATTACCCGCCGTGTAGGTGACGACATTTATACTCAAGACAATTCAAGCCCATCGAGACCAGCGACTTTTAGAACCAACTTAGCTTTAGATTGGAATATCACAGACAGACATCGCGTTGGGTTTACAAGTCGATACCTCAATAATAAAACTGACAATTTTGGAACAAATGTAACTAACATTAATTTTGCAGCAGATTCAATTAACGACCTACGATTAGTTACAGACAATGACGCAGAACGTAGTTGGAACTTAGTTGCTTTCAATCCATATTACTCCTTTGAGATTGACACCTCAGGTCAGAAAATTGATTTTGATGTTTACTTTGCACAGTTCAATCGAGATGGAATGAGCATACTTACTACTGAGGAAACTAACTTTGGTGAAAACTTTCCAAATCAAAGAAATGAGCAGCCTGGTAAAACTAAAATCATGACCTCTAAGCTAGACTACCAATTACCATTTTCAAACCATCTCAAATTACAATTAGGTGGTCAATATAGCTACGCAAATTTAGACAATGATCAAAAATCGTTTTTTGAAAAAGATGGGGATTGGGTAGATAATTTAGATCAAAGTAATCACTTTATTGTCACCGAAAATATTTATGCTGCTTATTCAAAGTTGAATTTTTCGAAAGATAAATGGTCTGGAACGTTAGGGCTTCGTTACGAAAATAGTCAAACAGAAGGTAAGTCAGTGACACTTGACTCTACACTAACTCGTAGCATTTCTCAACTTTTCCCAAGTGCTAGTCTTAGACGTTCCATCACTAAAGAACTCGGAGCAACCTTGGCGTATAGTTACCGAATTGGTCGCCCAAGGTATTCTAGTTTAAATCCATTTGAATATTTTTATGATCCTTATACTTCTGATAAAGGGAACCCAGATTTACAACCAGCTTTGACCCACAGCATGAAGTTTAATTTGACTTATGAGAACCAACCATTTTTTAATATTGAGTATAAAAACAATAGCAATGCGATGGTGGAAGTTACAGAACAAAATGACGAGACTGGTACCGCAAATAAAACTATTGTCAACTTAGAAACGCATAACGTATTCAGCACCATGCTTGGTTTTCCATTAGACTTTATACCGTTTATTTCTGGCTACGGTGCGATCATTGCAACACATGTTGATTATGATTCAAAATATCTACAGGAACAATTCGATCGTTCAAAATGGAACTATACTGGCTACATGCAAGTCAACTTCAA
>CALGLS010000283.1 GCA_937959375.1 uncultured Saprospiraceae bacterium | reverse complement strand
AAAAAGTATGGCTGGAATGATTGGACAAAATGTTACGGACCAGTCCAACGAGAAGATTCGATACAAGAAGAGATGGCATAGAGATAAAACCAAATCGTTTAATATTTCAAATACAAAAGCAAAACGCGCCTTAAATTTTAATCGCAGCAAAAAATCTATGTAGCCTCTAAATTGAAACACCCTAAAAGACGAGCAACTATATAACTACTGTCCCTATGTGTTTAAAACACGTCAGAGTAAAACCAAAAAGTAAAAATTAATAAAACAACATAGTAATGAATAAGATCACTTTCATGATGAGTATCTGTCTGATATTTATCCTTTCCTCAGCAAATGCACAACCTGCCGATCGTTGGCAACAAGCCGTCAAATACGATATGGACATTGACTTTGATGTAACCAAACATCAATTTACAGGTAAGCAAAAAATCGTTTACACCAACAACTCACCAGATGACCTCCAGCGAGTTTTTTATCATTTATATTTTAATGCTTTTCAGCCAAATAGTATGATGGATGTTCGATCAAGAACACTACCTGATGCTGACTCACGGGTTGCTGACCGAATTGCGTCTTTGAATGAAAATGAAATTGGTTACCACAAAATTAAATCACTAAAGCACAACGGTAAAGCAGTAAAATTTGAAGTGGTAGGTACTATTCTCGAAGTAGAACTAAACAAACCAATCAAGTCAGGAAAGAAAGCGACATTAGAAATGGAATTTGAATCTCAAGTACCCGTTCAAGTTCGTCGAAGTGGTCGTGACAACAAAGAAGGAATCGACTATTCCATGACACAATGGTACCCACGTCTTTGTGAATATGATTACCAAGGATGGCATGCTCACCCTTACGTTGGTCGTGAATTCCACGGAATATGGGGAGACTTTGACGTAACGATTAACATCGACAAAGATTACGTAGTGGCAGCAGGAGGCTACCTGCAAAATCCAAACGAAGTAGGTTATGGTTACGAAGAGGAAGGTGCTAAAGTGTCTCGCCCATCTGGCGAAAAATTAAAGTGGCATTTCAAAACTCCAAATGTAATTGACTTTGCGTGGGCAGCAGATCGTGATTACAAGCACACCAAACATATGTCAGAAGCTGGCGTTATGATGCACTTTTTCTATCAAGAAAATGAAAACACAGAAACCACTTGGAAAATGCTTCCTGGCATCATGGATAAAGCCTTGACGTTTATGAATAAAAATTACGGAAAGTACCAATACAAGTCATACGCTTTTATTCAAGGTGGTGATGGTGGTATGGAATATCCTTTAGCTACTTTGATTACAGGTAACCGTAGCTTAGGTGGCCTAGTAGGCGTATCGGTACACGAATGGATGCACTCATGGTATCAAATGATGTTGGGTACCAATGAAGCTTTATACTCTTGGATGGATGAAGGTTTTACCAGCTACGCATCAAATGAAGTGATGAATCATCTTGCTAAAATTGAAGCACTTCCTGGAGCTACCGTACGTGACAACCCACATATTGGGAGTTATACTGGTTATGCTAATTTCGCAAAGAGCGGACGAGCAGAGCCACTAACAACTCATTCTGATCACTACAATACCAATAGCGCTTATGGTGTGGCTTCTTATGTAACAGGAGCTGTGTTTTTACATCAGTTAGAATACATCATTGGTGAAAAAGCATTTGATCGTGGTATGTTAAAGTATTTTGATACTTGGAAATTCAAACACCCAAATCCAAATGACTTTATCAGAATTATGGAAAAGGAATCTGGATTGGAACTAGACTGGTATAGAGAATATTGGATTGGAACAACTCACATGATTGACTATTCAATTGGTGCTTACGGAAACGAAGAATCAACGGTTTCTTTAGAATACGATGAAGAGGGGAATGTTTCTAAGACTGCCATAGGTAAAGCCTTGTCGATCGATAAAGAGAAGAAGAAAAAACGTAAATGGTTTAAACGAAAGAAAAAGAATAAAGACAAAGGTTTAAATTCGTTCAATGTTACCTTGAAAAAAGAAGGTGTAATGCCGATGCCAGTAGATTTAGTGGTGACCATGAAAGATGGCTCTAAACATTTGTACCACATTCCATTGAGAATTATGCGTGGCGAAAAGCCACAAGAAACAACTGAAATGACCTACAACGTTTTAGAAGACTGGCCATGGACGCACCCAACGTATGAGGCGACCATCGACCTAAATTTAAAGAACGTGAAAAAAATAGAGATTGATCCTTCTAATCGAATGGCTGATGTCAATCGCTACAATAATGCCGCTTCCCCGCTAAGTAATTAAGAGGGGGAAGCCAATAAAAAAAGCGCGAATCAGTTTATCTGATCCGCGCTTTTTTATTGAAACGGAAGTCCGAACCTGTCTAGCTGCGCTGCCAGATAGAATCGGAAGACCGAAGTGCTATCAATCGCAGGAGTCCGCTAACGCATTGCCTTTTAGAAAAAAAACAAATAAATGGAGGTGGGACACCCGCGTTTGTAGTCCCTATTAATACAAGTAATACAATTGTATGTTAGATTTTTTAAAAAGCTAGCTTTTAAAAAAAAATCAAATCCTGTAAATCCCGTTCATCCTGTCAAAGAAAACACAAATAGTCCCATACGAAACAACACGAACCAGCCACTAAAATCGATATAAAATAAAACCAAATTAACAAATGTAAAACGTAAGGACATAAAGCCAAGTATATCCGAATAGTAAAAGCCCGCTAACGTTTACACGCTAGCGGGCTTCTCCATCCTACGGGAAAACTTCCGTCTTCCGTCTCTATCTGGCAGCGCAGCTAGACAGGTTCAGACTTCCGTCTCCTCCTAAATAAACTGCCCAACCACAATAGCAGTAATAATCAAAAGAATAACACACTGGTATCGATAATTTAAATACCAAGGTAGTGAAGCCAATTCTTCCGTTTCTTCTGCAATAAGTTTAGGAGACCAAACCATACCTTTTAGTTTTTCAGCAGCCGGAGCCTCGCTAAGTAAACTAACAACGATGTGTACGATTAAGCAAAGGACAAACAGTACGGTTGTACGGAGTAAGAAGTGTAATTGGAAGAACCAATGATCTATCTCAGTAACGATACCGAAAACCCAAATTCCTGCCATCAGCATTCCAAAAAGAAGACTGACAATACTACCAGTACTGGTTGCTCGTTTCCAAAACAAACCAAGTATGAAGGTCGAAACAATTGGAGGTGCAATGTATCCTAGAATATCTTGTAGGTAGCGGAATAAGTCACCATACTTTCCAATTTGTGGAGCCCATAAAGAGGCGAGTATTACTAATATCAAAGTTGAAATCTGACCACTGCGAACCAACTCTTTACTCGTCATGTTTGGTTTGAACTTATTGACAAAATCCATCGTGATCAAAGTCGATGCAGAGTTGAAGGTGGCAGAGATACTACTCATCATTGCGGCAAGCAAACCTGCTACAACTAAACCGAGTAAACCATTTGGAAGCAACTCAAAAAGTAAAGTTGGGTAAGTGAAATCCGTACAATCTGCAAGGTTTTTACATAAACCAGCTGTTGTTTGAAAAGCAACTTCTTTTTCTCTGAAAAGTAGAAAAGCAATAGCACCCGGTATAATCATAATGAAGATAACTGGCAACTTAAGTAAACCCGCAAACAAAGCCCCCCAACGGCCATGATTCAAACTCTTGGCACTCAACACACGTTGAACCATAAACTGATTATTCGCCCAAAAGTAGAAACCAAGTAAAGGAACACCAGTGATCAATCCCCACCAAGGAACAATTGGACTGCTGTATTGTCTCCACCATTCACCACTGTTGTCTCTTACAATACTCATAGCTTCACTCGCGTCCTTGTCTGTTATTCCTGCAGCTTTTAATTCGTCTAGTTGTGAGACCATTCCGTCCCAACCACCAACAGCAGTCAACCCGTACCATGTCAGAACACAGGATCCGAAAATCAATACGATAGCTTGAATTACTTCCGTTTTTACAACAGAGTTTAACCCACCAGGTATCGTATAAGCCGCTGCCGATGCAGCAAGAATGAGTATAACCACCCATGGTTCTAATGTCGGAAAGATCAAGCCTAAAACAAGCGTCCCAACATAGAGTGCTGCAGCTGTATCAATTAAAATATTTCCAACGACTGTGATGAATGAAAAGTAATATCTTGAGGAGGCTGAATATCGTTTTTCCAAAAATTCAGGCATCGTATAAACACCACTTCTCAAATAGAAAGGCAAAAAGAATATGGCAAAAAATACCAAAACCAATACGGCATACCATTCGTAATTGTAAACCGTCATGTCAAGCAAATAGGCAGAACCTGCCAAACCAATCAATGTAGAACTAGAGATATTGGCAGCAAATAATGAAATACCTACTACTGGCCAAGTTAAACTTCTTCCTCCAAGGAAGTATTCCTCAGATGAATTTCTTTTTGAATGATAAATTCCATATCCAATGATGAAAACACCATAGATAATCATGATGCTCAGGTCGAGCGTACTTAAGTTAAAATCTTTCATTTGTAAAAGTTGTTTTCTATTGATTTGTAGAAATTTTTTTAAAATGTAGCTTAAATTCGTTGTTAACAAATCGTCATGCTATTTCTAAAAAACTTCGTAGTTAAAAAGAGTAAAATGGTACGTAATTATCTTTCTCTTTTAACACACCTGATTTTTTTAAATCAAAAACTTTATACCGTTAAAATAAAAACTTTTAATCAAGACAGGTGTTTTCAATTTTGTCGTTTTGTAATAATATGCTGTATATCCGTAAATTATTTCCATTAATGTAGGTGTAAAATCTACATTAAGGAAATATTAGACTAAATTTTTGAAAAAAAGACTAATTTCGAAGCTCAAAATAAATAGATACTATGAAGAAGATGAATATGTTTTGGTTTAGAAGAGATTTGCGTTTGGAGGATAATGCAGGCTTATATCATGCCCTTAAGAGCGGGAAAAACGTTCAACCTATCTTTATTTTTGATATAGATATTTTGTCAAAATTGAATGACCCTAAAGATGCTCGTGTTACTTTTCTACATGACACCTTAAATACGTTGAATCAGCAACTTGTTGATTTGGGGAGTAGTTTGATCGTTAAATATGGCAAACCCTTAGAAATCTGGAAGGAGTTACTGAATAAGCATTCTATTGGCGGAGTCTATACCAATCGTGACTACGAACCTTATGCGCTAAAACGAGATCAATCCATAAAAGATCTGCTCAAGGCAAAAGACATAGCCTTCCATACGTTTAAGGATCATGTGATTTTTGAAAAAGATGAAGTACTCAAAAAAGATGATACACCTTATGTTGTTTTTACTCCCTACAGTCGTGTATGGAAAGCTAAGCTAGAAACGAAGATGGTGAAAGAAGGAAGTAAAAAACTCAGTTATTATTTTCAATCATATCCAACCGAGAAGTATTTTTCGAATTTTGCTAAAGCAAAAACTAAAAGTAAAATTCCATCTTTAAAAAGTATGGGATTTGAACGATCTGATCAAGAGATATTTTCAAAAGAAGTTCCACGATCCATCATTAAAAAATATACAGAGCAAAGAAATTTTCCTGCCATCAATGGTACATCGAAATTAGGCATCCACTTTCGTTTTGGAACCATTAGTATTCGTAAAAAAGCCCGAGCGGCACAGCTTTTAAATGACACGTATCTCAGTGAATTAATATGGCGAGATTTCTATTCTTCCATTCTTTCGCATTTCCCACATGTAGTAAAAGGTCCTTTTCGTGAAAAATACAAATGGATTGAATGGCGAACAGATAAAAAAGATTTTCAGAAATGGTGCGATGGCCAAACAGGATACCCAATTGTTGATGCTGGAATGCGTGAATTAAATGCGACCGGGTTTATGCACAATCGTGTACGGATGATTGTAGCCAGTTTCTTAACAAAGCATTTACTGATTGATTGGTCTTGGGGTGAAGCCTACTTTGCAGAAAAACTATTGGATTTTGATTTAGCAAGTAATAGCGGTGGCTGGCAATGGGCTGCAGGTTGTGGTACAGATGCTGCACCGTACTTTCGAATATTCAACCCTGAATCGCAAATGAAGAAATTTGATTCAAAACATATTTACATAAAAAAATGGGTGCCGGAATTTGGTACGGATGCCTACGCAGAACCAATGGTCGATCATAAGTTTGCTCGCGAACGCTGTTTAGCTACTTACAAAGCTGGCCTTGATCGAGATGCTTAATGTTCATCAGATCTAAGAGGAAAAGGATAAATAAAAAAATCCCGAATTAGCTATCAGCTAGTTCGGGATTTTTTATTAAGAGCATGTTTAAATTTAGTTTCCTATGAAAATCAAGAGTTTATGGTTCTCGCTAACAATTTTTTAATGAGTTTAGCGAGCTAACTGAATTCTAAAATTGGACGCGAGGTTCATAAAACATTGATTTGCAATTAA
>CALGLS010000282.1 GCA_937959375.1 uncultured Saprospiraceae bacterium | reverse complement strand
GTTCTTCCACTCTGCGCATCCATCAAATTATAACTCATACGCAGTGAGGCAGATTTTTCTTGCTCATAAGTTCGAACTTCTACGCTTACAGTTTCATAAACAGGTACATCTACTTTTACCCAAACCGAATCTTTTGCATTCCATTTTTTTTCCTCTCGATAACAAGCGACTACCTCTTCAGAATTTCTACAACAAGAGGAGGATTCACTCTCCCCACTTACATATAAATCGTAAAACTGTAGTAAGGCAAAATAATCAATTTCTTCTTCCGCTGGCTCCTCAATATGAAAAACCTGCCAATCTTCTCGGTAAGGAAACGCTTTACCACGGATCACCTCTCCCGCTAATTCATATCCAATCACCTGATCAAGTTGAGCAGGCAAAGCTTGTATGACGACATGCGTGGTTCCCGTCTCATACATTTCTTGTTGCAGTTTAGGAGCATCTTTGAAATTGGGACGATAAGATCGGCAACGTTCAAATAGAGCATGAGCTTTTCGCGCCTCTTGTCGATTACCAGATCGAGCCGTTTCCAAAAATTCCAAAGCGCCAGCATAATAGTACAATGCAGATTTATCAGCAGCTTCTTCTAAAAGTGCATTGGCTGGATACAAGTCAACTACTGGTTCAAAATCAGAACCATTGAGTCGATCCAACACGGGGGCTACTTTATGCTGACGTTTTGAAATAGATACCGCTTTATCATAAATGGCTGGCCAAACTTCTGGTCTACCTTCATTTCGCAAAGCCTCCACATACATGGCATCTTGCGTGGTTAGTTCTCTGAACGACTTTTCAAAGGCATCTAGATTTTTCCATTTTGCTTTACCAGATTTCAACCGTCGGGTACTCACTTTTAGGGCTTTCTCATATTCGGAGTTCTCGACAAGTTTCTGTGGATTGGCGCAACTGATCACAAAGACCAAGATAAAGAGGTTGTAAAAAGTTTTCATAGACTCATATTTTCAGTTCATTGACAAATTTCGTGGTGGAGTCCAACAATAAAATAAAATCAATTCTTTCTTAGTAGATTCGAATCTCATTTTAATCTTGGCCACGAAATCGATCAATGAACAATGGTTTAAAAACGAAGAGGGGTTATTTCTTCGATGACAAATTCCCGTTATTCGTCTGAGTCAAACATAGGAGGTTTTGCACTGCAATACTCTTAATTTGAGTTTTTGAAAACTGTTAAATTGTGTTAAATCGAGCTGAAACAAGTTAAATATGTGTGTTAAGATGGGCAATTACTGTTAAGACGAAAATGGAGGTCATTTTGAGTGGAAAAACGAATAAGATTTAGCATTAATGATTTGGTCTTACTATCGTAATTTTATCGCATAGAATATATCGTCAATTTCTATGTGGCCTATTCTATCTGTATGGTTTCAAATTCTCATTAGAGGTAAAACGAAAATATAATCTAAGCAAACATTGATTAGTAACTATTCTTTTTAAAACTAACCCCAGTTCCACTTGTCTTTGCGTAACTCACCACACCATCCTCAATCCCCACCCCATCCGCTGGATCATTAGCAATCAGCAAGGCTCCATCCATATCCACATAATCCAGTAGTGGTAAAAATTGTGCAATCATGGAAATACCAACCGAAGATTCTGTCATACAGCCCATCATCACTTTCAAACCTTTCGCTTTGGCATTTTTTATCATTCGCAAAGCTGGTGTAACACCCCCACATTTCATCAACTTTATATTGACGCCATGAAAAAGTCCAACACATTTATCCACATCATTTTCTACACAGCAACTTTCATCAGCAAAGATGGGAAGTACGCTTTCCGCAAAAACTTTTTTCATCCCCTCTAGATTATTTGCAGGTAAAGGTTGCTCAATCATTTCTACTCCTAGGGTTTTTAATTGAGGTGCCCTTGCGATCGTTTCATCTGCCGTCCAACCACAGTTTGCATCTATCCGAAAAACCGCATCCGTATGTTTGCGCAAAGCAGCAACAATTTCCATATCCCTATCGGTACCCAATTTTATTTTATAAATAGGCCAAGGTTGCGCTTTCATTTTCTCAACCATCTCCTCTATCGAAGCAATTCCAATCGTATAATTCGTCAAAGGCAAATTTTTATTTTCTAAACCCCAAAAATCATACAAAGCTTTCCCTGACTTACGCGCCGTCAAATCATACATCGCCTGATCTAATGCACACAAAACAAATGGTTCGTTTTTTAAATGCGGATATAGATAATTCCAAAATTCAGTTGGTGAATCAATTTTAAATTGTTCAATCAAAGGTCGTAGACGATCAATAGTTGCAGACATTTCCATTACAGTCGTTCTATAATAAGGATTTGCAGTAGCTTCACCATAACCTACCAACCCATTTTCACTCAAGGTAACAATCATACTATCCACCGAATCACGTGCACCACGAGAAATGGTAAAGGTATTTTTTAACTTTAGCGTAAATGCGTGTGTATTAACTTTCAAGGATGTAAATTTTATAGTTATTTCATCAATACTTCGTGCACCTTTTCACACTACCACAGTCCACATTTTAGCGGGAATACTCACCTCCAATCACGAATTTAACCACAAAAGTCATAAAAGGAAACAAAAGCCCGCGACTGAAGTCGGACTTATGAGCTCACACGAAATCTTTTGTTTCCTTTTGATTCTTTTGTGGTTTATATTAATTCCTTAACAGGTAAGTCCTGCATCAACTATCGTTTATAAAAGTAATAAAAAGCGTACTTTAGGAAACTATCCTTCTTTTTATTTTGTATACCACAAGTACTTT
>CALGLS010000281.1 GCA_937959375.1 uncultured Saprospiraceae bacterium | reverse complement strand
TAATAACTCTTCAACGCATTAAACTTATGACGAATTAATGAATTAAACATCAAGCTAAATTTGAGTGCATTTGGGATTCTGATACGTTCATTCATTACGCGATCAGCGGGAGTTGCTTTTATTTTTAGAAACAATTTTTTGTAATAAATATATGCGATATAAACGCCTCGTCTTGCGCCATAAGGAAGCTTTTTAATACTCTCAAAAGCTTCGTCAAAGTCGGCTTCTATCTCAGCTTCAATTTCTTGTTTATCTGCCAATGAAAACTGTTGGAGATTAACACCAGGGAAGTAAGTGCGCCCCAATGTTTCATAATCTGCTTTTACATCACGTAAGAAGTTTACTTTTTGAAAAGCAGCTCCTAATTTCATCGCACCCGGTTTGAGTTCTTCATATTTTTTATCATCGCCATTCATGAATACACGGAGGCACATGAGGCCAACTACTTCAGCAGAACCTAAAATATATTCTTGATATTTTTCTGGCGTGTAGACGGTATCTTTTTTTAGATCCATCTCCATACTCTTTAAAAAGGTATCTGTTAATTCCCACTCAATATTATATTCGTTTACTACTTTTTGAAAGCTATTTAAAATGGGGTTTAAACTAATTTTATCTTCAATAGCCTCCACGGTTTCTTGTCTGAATTTCTTTAGAAGGTTCGCTTGGTCGTACCCTAAGAAGCTATCCACTATTTCATCCGCAAACCGAACAAATCCGTATATGGCATAGATAGGTTGATGGTAAATACGATCAAGCGCGTAGATACCTAACGAAAAGCTTGTACTGTATTTTCGAGTTGTATTTTTACTGCAGTCTGCAGATACCGTGTCGAAAAGTGATTTCATAGAAGGGTTTGTTTTTTGTTTCTGGGTATCCTGTACGATTCTTTCTTTTAAAATAAGTTGAATACTTGGCTTAGTCATCAATTTATTAAAATTTTGCTAATTAAATAATTTCTCGATTTAAATATGCTCTTACTTAAATCGTTTCATCAACTCTTTAGCTACAACCTGCCCTGAAATCAGAGAAGGAGGCACGCCCGGCCCTGGAACTGTAAGTTGACCTGTGAAAAATAAGTTTTTAACTTTCTTACTTTTTAAGCTTGGTTTTAGGATTGCTGTTTGACGCAAAGTGTTTGCTAAACCATAAGCGTTTCCTTTGTAAGCATTATAATCATTTACAAAGTTAGAGACGCAATAACTTCTTTTATAAACCACATTAGAGCGGATCGGTTCACCAACAAATTTCTCAAGGCGATCAATCATTTTGTTGAAATAAATTTCACGCTGAGGTTCGCTATCTTGAAGACCCGGTGCAATCGGCATCAGCAAGAATACGTTTTCGGAACCTTCAGGTGCCACTATTGGATCTGTCTTAGAAGGACAACAAGCATAAAACAAAGGTTCGTGTGGCCATATCTTATCGATATAAATTTCTTCTGAATGCCTTTCCAAGTTATTGTCAAAAAACAAATTGTGATGGCGTAGTTTAGGAATCTTTTTGTTAAAACCTAGATAGTAAATTAAGCAAGAAGGGGCAAAGGTTCTTTTGTCCCAATAATCTTCAGAATAGTTACGATACTTTGCTTCTAAAAGATTTTGTTCAACATGGTGATAGTCAGCAGCTCCAATAACTGCGTCTACATCCATACTGTGTCCATTCGCATTTACATGGTTAATTGTATTGTTTTTGATGTTGAATCCTGTGACTGGTTCGTTGGTGTAAAAGCGTACGCCAGCTTCTTCTGCCACCTCTTGCATGCCTTCTATGATTTTGTGAAAACCACCCATAGGATACCAGGTTCCTAACTTTAAACCAGCATAGTTCATCAGGCTGTAAAGCGCCGGTGTTTGTTGAGGCATAGCACCAAGAAACAAGACAGGGAATTCCATTAAAGAGATGAGCTTCGGGTGTTTGAAGTGTTTGCGAACATGTTTGCTAAAGGAAGAAAAAACTTGCAGGCGAAAAACGTCGAAGATCAATTTAGGGTCTGCAAATTCCATTAAGGAAAGACCAGGTTTGTACACCAAATCATTGATGCCTTTTTCATATTTGTAGGCCGCATCTTTCATAAATTTTCGGAGCTGATCGGCACTACCTTTTTCTGTTTGTTCAAACAAATCACAGATACTTTCAAAGTCGGCAGGAATGTCCATTACCTCATCTTCAAAGATCATTGCAAACGCAGGATCTAATAATTGGAGGTCATAAAATTCTTTTGGGTCACGGCCAAAAAGCTTAAAGTAGTTTTCAAATACATCAGGCATCCAGTACCAACTTGGTCCCATATCGAAACGGAAACCATTCGAATCGAACTGACGAGCCCGACCTCCAATTTGATTGTTTTTTTCAAAGACATGGACGTCCATACCTTTAGTTGCTAAGCATGTTGCTGCGCTTAGTCCTGCAAAGCCAGATCCTATGATCGCTACTTTTTTACTCAAAGTTTAAAATATTTAGGTATTGTTAAAAGGAGAGGTGGGGAGCTAGATGAACATCCATTAATTCTTCAATGGATTTTATCCAATGCATTTGTTGTCCCAACTCGAGCGTCCCCAACATCCTAGAATTGCCAGACACCAAAATGTTGATTTGGGGATATAGTTGCTCGAGTTGGTTTAACAAATTCTGGTATTGACTACCAGAAACTTTCTTTATGATAAAGCAATATACATGAGTTGCTTGACAGGTTTCGATAATATTTGTCAAGTTGTCGGTTGGAACATTT
This sequence comes from uncultured Saprospiraceae bacterium, assembly GCA_937959375.1. Classification (GTDB taxonomy): domain Bacteria; phylum Bacteroidota; class Bacteroidia; order Chitinophagales; family Saprospiraceae; genus CALGLS01. Next base: position 2,752 of record CALGLS010000281.1, on the reverse strand, counting down.
TGTCCGAGATAAATAACTGACCGACCACTTTCTTTGATCAAATAATGGGCAAATAATAAACCTATTTCATGGCTTTCATTGTATGGGAGGAATAGCACCCATTTTTCGTTATTATTTTTGGGGAGCGGTAGTGCATCTATTGAGGTTAATATTTTTTGTCTAAACAAATTAGAAATGAAATGCTCTTGAGCAGCAGTCATTTTTTCTTTCCCCCACATGAGCCCTACCTTCAGCATCATCGGATATATGATTCGAACATAGGTCGTTTTAAACCCATACTTAAGTATCGCACTTGCAAAAGATTTTTCGAATTGATTTTCATTCAAGGTAAGCCCTGAGTGAATCAATTTGCTAATAATCGCTTGGTCAAATAAATCCTCCACTTTTGGAGTTTCTACAATTTCGTCAATCGCATTGTAAATTTCCTGATTAGTCATTTTACCTACGAAAGAAATCTTCAGGCCACTATTCACTAAAACGCTGACATTCAACAGACGTCTCAATTGAGCATTATCGTAATATCTGATATTGCTGAACTTCCTTTTTGGGGTGAGAATTTGGTATCGTTGTTCCCAAGTACGGATTGTGTGCGTACGTATACCCGTTAACTTTTCGAGATCAGAAATTGAATAGTGACTCATTCTGAATAACTTTTGACAAAAATACTTAAACAAATCGAAATAACAAGTAATAAACCCATAATTAGGGCAAATTGTTTAAGCCTGTGTTGAGAAAAATAGGGAGTGAGATTATAACTAATACGTAGTTGTTTGATTATCAGCTAGTAATAAAAGACTTTCGTGTGCTTGAAGCGCTATCTCTTGTTGCTTATAGTTTACCTTGTTTATTTTGTTTTTGAGATTTATAAACACCTGCCACTTAGTACTTTGTGTAGTAAAATGTATTAAAAACGTTTCATCTTGAATTTGGGTCACTTGAATGTCTTTAGCCTTTCCGACTAAAAATGCTTCTTCAAACTCGCACCACTGTTCTGTACTGTAATCCCCAACATAATCAGAGGTGAATAGCAGATTACCTAATAAGCGGTTGACTAATAGTAGTGTATTTTGTTGAGTTTGACTCAGTTTGTTTTTGTCCTCTCTCAAGATAAACACATCTGGATCATTGTGAAAAGCGCGACCATTGAGTTGCCAGCGGCCTAAGGTAGCATGTATAGAAGCTAGCGTTGAGGTTCGTTCGCGTAAGCCATTCCAGGCTAACCATTTGTCTTCCCAATTCATGTGGACATCTCCACCGATTCTACAATAGTCAACTCGACCAAAGGCAGCACCTAGCGGAACGCCACAAGCGAGGAGCCATTTATCGCCGGCGATGTTTCGTAAAAAGTCCATGGCTTCGCACATTATTTGTCCACGAGTTTTGGTGGGAGGAGGAGCGAGACAGGCGGCATATAGAAAATCGAGTTTGATTAGATCGAAGTTCCATTTTTCAAAAATGGTGATGCAAACTCCAGAGATATAATCTTTGACTTCTTTGTTGTAAAAATCTAAGGCATAATACCAGCCTCCCCAGTTTTTGTTGTAACCTGCTTTGACCAATTGACCCGCACTATCTTTTAAAATCCAGTTTTGTTTATTTTTAAAAATGTCAGACTCTGTTGTACAAATAAATGGTGCTAACCAAATGCCTGCTTTGTATCCCTTGCTTTTTATTTGATGGGCCATGTGTGCCATTCCGTTGGGGAAGCTCGGTTTGATTTTCATCCAATCACCGACTGCTTGTTGGTAGCCATCATCAATTTGAAATAAATCAATGGGTGTTTCCTTTTCGGCGAAAGCTGCAAGGTTTTTCAAAATGATATCCTCTGAAATATTCGTGAAGTAATGATACCAACTCGTCCAACCAGTCAAGGGCGGAGCCTTCAATTCAGGAACATTCATGAGTTGAAAATACTGATCAAAAACAGCCGTTTCTTTTCCTTCCAGGATAACAATATCTATAGCAGGGTAGGAGTGCTCCAGTTTTAACTCATCAAGATCCAACTGTACTTTAAGCCATCCTCGATTGCACTCATGTTGAAAAATGGTGAAGCCTGTGTGCTCGTTGAGCGAACCAAAAAAGGCAAGTTTTTTATTACGTCGAATATAGGTGTAAGTCCAAGAGTGAAGTTGACCTGGACCTCGTTGAATGTTTTTGTTTTGATAATCGCCTTGATATTTCCATTTGTTTTTTGCGGGCCATTTTAAGTTTGGAATTTGCCCCTGAGGCGTATACTCCTTACTCTCTGTCCAACTTTGATAACCATTGCAAAATATCTTTTCTCCAGCGCCATAGGTCATGGGCAATTCGATTTCTAATTGCTGTAGTTGAATGGTCTGCTTGGGGTGTAAGGTCATTCTAATCCGTTGTCCCAAGGCGATGTCCTCCACATTGACGTCAATGTAGAATTCATCATAGAAAGTCATCTTACCGGTGTTGGGTTGAACCGACTTGCCGTCGTATTGGAGATTTATGGAGAATGGTGTTGGCATGTTTAGCAGCTACTATTTGTAATTAAAGGATAACCTTAAATAACTTCGTTGCTAATGTACCCTGTTTGATTGAGAAAGGGTAATGTGTGCGGGGATTTTTGTTATCTATTTTTTTTAGTTATTATTTTTTCTGCAACTTCTCTAAAACAAATCAACTCACCCAACTTCGCATTTCCTCTACACGCGTCACGATCTCCGTTACCGTCTCTTCCAATTCCGTTCCCATACGCAAAATTTCATTCGGATATTTGTCCTGTAAA
>CALGLS010000280.1 GCA_937959375.1 uncultured Saprospiraceae bacterium | reverse complement strand
CCTACCATGAAGGTACACAAGAAAGACAAAGTTGTTGGTGTTTCTTACAAAGTGGTAACCGTTGCAGGTGAAGCGGGAGATGCTTCTCCATCGACTCCAATTGGTGTCAACCTACCTAACTCAAACTGGATTCGTGCAGAGTACGGTTCTAAGTCAGTTAGTTTAGGTAACATCATCTTAGCTTATGCAAACGCAGATGGCCCCGGTCTTTTAGGTGAATTTTCACATGATGAAGAAGAAAAAGCTTTGGCAAAAAAATATGGTAAACTAAGTGGTAAAATGCACACAGCATTGCACGAGGTGGTAGGTCATGCTTCTGGTCAACTAGAAAAAGGTGTTTCTACTCCAAAAGAAACTCTAAAGAACTACGCATCACCACTTGAAGAGGCACGTGCTGACCTTGTTGGATTGTACTTTATTATGGATCAAAAACTAGTCGACCTAGGATTGATGGAATCTATTGACGTTGGAAAGGCACAATATGATTCTTACATCAAAAATGGTTTAATGCTACAACTACGTAGAATCGAACCAGGTAAAAACATCGAACAAGCACACATGCGTAATCGCCAGTTGGTTGCCAATTGGGTTTTCCAAAAAGGTAAAAAAGACAATGTGATTGAAAAAGTAGTTCGTGATGGAAAAACCTATTTCAATATTACTGACTACGACAAGTTGCGTGAGTTGTTTGGTAAATTGTTATTCGAAATTCAACGTGTAAAATCTCAAGGTGATTACGAGGCAGGAAAAGCATTGATTGAAAACTACGGTGTTATCGTTGACAAAGACATTCATGCAGAAGTACTCAAGCGTTCTGAAAGTTTGAATATTCCACCATACGGCGGATTTATTAATCCAAAACTAGTTCCTGTAACCAATGACGAAGGAGAGATTACCGACATTAAGGTAACTTACCCTGACGACTTTATGGGACAGATGTTGGACTATGCAAAAGAGTATTCTTTCCTGCCAAACTACAACTAAAGCGAATCAACTGCTAACAACACGACGTGTACTAAATTTTAAAAGTTTAGTACACGTTTTTCTAAAAACAAGTATAAAGGTTGTCTAAAAAACAAAAGAATGGAAACACCCTATTATTTCCATCTTTATTAAACCCTCCTAAAATGAAAAGATTCTACCACTTCAGTTTATTCTTCCTGCTCACTTCTTTGGCAATCAATGCTCAAGACACTTTTTCAATCGTTGCAGTTGATCCTGAAACAGGCGAAGTAGGAAGTGCGGGAGCATCTTGTGTAGCTTTGGCTAATTTCAATCTACCTCCTGACTTTCTTGGAGTCCTCTTCCCAGGAGAAGGGGCAATCAATTCACAAGCCTATTATATTGCCGCCAATCAAAACAATGCAACAGCTCGTTTTCAAGCAGGAGATACGCCTGATGAGATAATTACTTGGTTAAATTTTAATGATGTTCAGTCGAGTCCAGCATTTAGACAATACGGTGTAGTTAGACTCATCGATGACCAACCATACTCTGCAGCTCACACAGGCACTAGTACCGATGATTACAAAGGCGATCGTACTGGACCTACTTATTCTATCCAAGGAAACATCTTACTTGGACCTGAAATTTTAGATAGTATGGAGGCAAACTTTTTAAATACAGACGGACCGCTAGCTGACAAACTCATGGCTGCACTCCAAGGAGCCAACGTCGTAGGAGCAGATAGTAGATGTACGGACAATGGTACTTCCTCACTTTTTGCCTTCCTTAAAGTTGCACAACCGAACGACACATTTGGTGAACCTTCACTAGTGCTTGGAGTAGATTTCGCTGATAATACTGGAATCGAGCCCATTGATTCTTTACAAGTATTGTTTGATGAAGTGTTTCCACCTACCAGCAATAAAGAGATTAACCAAATAGCTGTCAACGTTTTCCCAATACCTGCAACAGCTTCGGTATTTCTAGAATTAGACTTAAATCAAGCACTTCAAATGCAAATTTTTGACCTTAGCGGAAAATTAATTTTAAATCAAGCACTAAAATCAAATATTACAAAGATAGATCAGGAACAACTTGGCTCCGGAAACGTTTACATATACAGCTTGCTTTCAGATCAGGGAGAAATCATGAAATCCGGACGATTTATCTTTCATTAATCTGATGGGACAAAGCATTTTTTGAAGTTTTTAAACAACTTCTTTGAGAAATTTTCTCTTTATTTGCCTTTCGCAAGAAAAAGCTTACATTTTTGCGTTCTCTTAAACTAGCAAACATTATTGCACATTATGTCTAAATTGAATATTCCAATAATGGCTGATTTGGCCGCTCAGGGCAAAAATCCTGAGGTTCTTTTCTGGGTGGGTTGCGCAGGAAGCTTTGATGCTCGTGCACAAAAAGTGGTAGTTGCCTTTTCCAAAATTTTGAATGAAGCCAATGTCGACTTTGCTATTTTAGGTAAGGAAGAAAGCTGTACTGGTGATCCTGCCAGAAGAGCTGGTAATGAATTTGTTTTCCAAATGACAGCGCTTCAAAACATTGAAACGCTTAACACCTACAAGGTTTCCAAAATCGTAACGACCTGCCCACATTGCTTCAATATTTTGAAAAATGAATATCCAGCACTAGGTGGGAAATATGATGTGATTCACCACACCCAATTTATGCAAACCTTAATTGACGAAGGCAAATTGGTATTAAAGGGTGGAGGAGCTTTCGAAGGCAAAAAGATCACTTACCACGACTCTTGCTATTTAGGTCGTGCAAATAACGTATACGAAGCGCCAAGATCACTTTTAGAAGGTTTGGATAACGATTTAGTAGAAATGGAACGTTCCAAGTCGAAAGGTCTGTGTTGTGGTGCAGGTGGTGCCCAAATGTTCAAAGAAAACGAACCGGGTGACAAGCGTATAAATATTGAACGTACTGAAGAAGCACTGGGTACTGGCGCAACTATCGTTGCCGCAAATTGCCCCTTCTGCATCACCATGCTTTCTGACGGTATGAAAGCAAAAGAAAAGCAGGACAGCGTAATGGTTTATGACCTTGCTGAATTAATTGTAGATAATAACAAACTGTAAGATGACTTCCTACGAAAGCTTACCACCAGAAACTAGAGTTTGGATCTATCAAAGTAATCGACCTTTGACGGAAGAAGAAGTGAAATTGGTCAAGCCAAATGTCCAAAGCTTTGCAACGAAATGGATTAGCCACAGTCGTGATCTAAGAGCCTATGCTGATGTTTATCACAACCAATTTATTGTACTGATGGTAGACGAAAGCCAAGCAGGTGCTAGCGGTTGTTCTATTGACTCATCTGTACACTACCTCCAAAGTCTACAGCGCGAATTGGGAATTGATCTCTTTGACAGAATGAATTTTGCCTGGAAAGCTAATAACGCTGTAAGAACCGCAAATCGCGACGAATTCGCCCGTCTTTATCAAACAGGAGAAGTCACTGACGACACTCTAGTTTTCGATAATCTAGTCAACACCAAAGCTGCTTTTGAAGCGAAATGGGTCAAACCACTTAAGGAGAGCTGGCACACAAGAATGGTCTAGCAAATAGGAATAGGAATCCAAATTGGAATTCATTAAAACTGCAACTCTAATCTTTGATTCTAACTCAACCGCTCTCCATCGACCATAAACCACCGTTAATAGAATAAACCCTCATTCTAAAAACAACTACCCATAATTTGCCATTACTATTATAAATGCGGATATTTAAGCAATAGCTTAGATACGGTTAAACTGAACGTTTTCCCATTTTAGGGTAAACCTCTCACAAACAACTCAATAACTATGTTTGGTAAAGTAAAAAAATGGCTTGGAATAGAAGGTGTAAAAGTAGAACTCATCATTCCTGAAGAAATCAAAGGAGCCGATGGACAGCTAAATGGTGTTCTCCGATTCTACTCGATGAACGAGCAAACAGTCAAAAGCCTGAAAGTCAACATAATAGAAAGATATACCCGTGGTCGCAATGAAGAAAAGCTTGTCGATGAATACCATTTGGGAAGTATCTCAATAAATAAAATTATCGAAGTACCTGCCGATCAAGCCATTGAAATTCCTTTCAAATTGCCATTTGAACTTTCTAAATCGGAAATGGACGACATCGGAGACAAGAATATTGTCTTCGGAGGACTCGTTAAGATGGGCAAGTGGTTCAACAAAGTGAAATCTGAATTCAGAGTAGAAGTTGAAGCTAAAGTTACCGGTGTAGCGCTGAATCCATTCGATAAAAAAACGATTGATGTTATTTAATCTTTACTTCATGCTTTATTTACTGGTCGCTACTCCAGCCTTAGAGATGCCTGTTGCAGCGGAAAGTAATTTGACGGGCTCATGGCATGGCACCATCACTCAAAACGAAGGCGGTTATCGATCATCTTACAATATTGACCTCATCATAACTGAAGAAGATGGAGTTGTTTTTGGCTATTCATATGTAAGTGTAGACGAAATCTATTCGCAAATGACCATAAAAGGCAGCTTATCTAACAACATCCTCTTAAATGCTCGTGATGTCACCATAACCCAGAGTGAGCAAAATCAAGGCATGGAATGGTGTATGAAAAACTACATTCTCATCCTTAAAAAAGAGGCCAATGTCTGGAAACTTGAAGGACATTGGAATGGAAGCACCTCATTCAGCACCTGCACACCAGGTAAAATTTTCCTCACAAAAGTCATTCAAAGAGCATAATTGCCTCTCTTTCTCGAGCCAATCTTGAATTTTTAGTCCATTATTTCCCTCTTTTTGGAATTATCTTCGCTTTCCACCTGTTTTCACAGGAAGAATGTGCTGTTTATTTTGTTTAACGACTTGCGAAGCATAAATTTGCCGCTCTTAGAAAAAAGAAAATATGGACGTAATTAGTACTATTAAGAAGGGCGTTGCGAAAGCAATGGAAATACAGTACCAGACTCAAATTGATTCTGACACTGTAATGGTAAATAATACCAAAAAAGAGTTTGACGGAGATTACACAGTTGTTGTCTTTCCATTCACGAAAGCTGCCAAAAAAGGACCTGAACAAATCGGGCAAGAACTTGGACAGTTTTTGAAAGACAATGTGGAAGAAGTGGCTGATTTCAACGTCATCAAAGGATTCTTGAATATCGAACTCACTGAATCCTATTGGTTACAGTTCTTGACTCAACTCAACAACATCAAAGACTACGGACGCAGTAACCGAAATGGTAAGAAGGTAATGGTCGAATTCTCCTCACCAAACACCAACAAACCGTTACATCTTGGCCACATCCGAAACATTCTATTAGGATGGTCTTGCCATAAAATATTAGATGCAGCAGGCTACGATGTACTCAAAACTCAGATCGTTAATGATCGAGGTTTGCATATTTGCAAAAGCATGCTTGCTTATCAAAAATATGGTGATAATGAAACACCTGAATCCTCAGGAATCAAAAGTGATCACCTAGTTGGAAAATACTACATCAAATTTAGTTCAGTTGAAAAAGAACAATTGGCAGCTTTAAAAGAAGCTGGTAAAGACAAAGATGAAGAGCCAGCCATCTTAAAAGAAGCACGAGAAATGCTTTTGAAATGGGAGGCTAATGATCCTGATACTCGAGCGCTTTGGAAGCAAATGAATGGCTGGGTGCTTGATGGTTTTGAAAAAACATACCAGAAATTGGATGTGTCTTTCGACAAAAACTATTTCGAATCTGAAACTTACTTACTTGGAAAAGAGTTTGTAATGGATGGACTCAAAAAAGGTATTTTCTATCAAAAAGAGGACAGCTCAATTGCCATTGATCTCGAAGATGTAAAGTTAGATCACAAAACACTTTTGAGAGGTGACGGAACTTCATTGTACGTCACACAAGATATGGGAACTGCTAACCAACGATTCCTAGACTACAACATTGACAAAATGGTTTATGTGGTAGGAGATGAACAAATTTATCATTTCAAAGTTTTATTCGAAGTACTCAAGCGATTAGAACAACCTTACGCAAATGATCTTTACCATTTAGCATATGGCATGGTTGATCTTCCTTCCGGAAAAATGAAGTCACGTGAAGGAACTGTTGTAGACGCGGATGATTTAATTGCAGAAGTAATCAGCGAAGCTAAAAAGAACGCAGAAGAAAAAGGTGGGATAGAAGATTTGGATGAGAATCAAAAAAACGAAATCTATCGAAAGATTGGTTTGGCCGCTTTGAAATATTTCATCCTAAAAGTAAACCCTCAGAAGCGAATGCTTTTTGATCCGAAGGAATCAGTAGACCTCCAAGGAAATACAGGACCATATATTCAAAACGCATTTGTTCGAATTAGTTCAGTTGTAAGAAAAGCGGGGGAGTTTGATGCTGAAGCTGCAAATGAATACAAGTCAATGGAACCTTCTGAAAAAGAACTAGCTTTCTTACTCTCAGAGTATCCAGGAATTGTTCAAGCTGCTGCTGAAAATTATGATCCATCAACCGTTGCAAATTACTGTTTCGAACTAGCTAAAACATTCCACCGATTCTACCATGATGTGCAAATCATGCGAGCGGATTCAGAAGCTGCAAAAGCTTTCAGAATTTTACTGGCTGGCAACGTTGCAAAAGTT
>CALGLS010000279.1 GCA_937959375.1 uncultured Saprospiraceae bacterium | reverse complement strand
TTTTGACTCCCGCCTGGCGGCCCGACAGGTTTATCATTTTGCGGTTTTACATCCAGCCTGGCGGCCCGACAGGTTTAAAAAATTTCGCTAAAAGCGATGCAGCTAAATATTCAGAGAACTGACTTAGCGGTCAACCTGTTCCGACTTCAGTCTTAAAATAGCTAAAGCTATTTTTTAATTAACCTATTTAATAAACACAGATTCAAAATCGTGCATCTGTCCAAGAAAAGGCTTATTTTGTAATTCTTTCAGAGTCCGATCCACACACTGCTTTCTAAATCTATCTTTCATTTTTGTTTGAAGAAAAACTAAGAAAGCAATCTATTTAATATCACCAACAAAAAAATCTAATAAACCGCAATTAATACGGTGTTTTATTATTCCGTAATGACAGCATGGGGCAGTTTGTCCTTTGTGAAATAAGTAATTAAATCGCTAAATTTAAATCCCAACAAAAAACTATTTACATATGAAAAACCTCTTACTCACCTTATTTAGTATTTGCTCATTTTTATCTGTCACAGTTGCTCAAGCTCCCGAACTTTTTATCAACGAATTTGTCGCTTCCAACGAAAGTGGCATTACAGATGCTTCCGGAGAATTTGTCGATTGGGTTGAAATTTACAACGCTGGCAATTCTGCTGTAGACATCGGCGGCATGTATGTTACAGATGATTTATCAGCGCCTACTTTATGGCAAATTCCTACAACAGATCCAGCAACCACAACCATTCAGTCCGGTGGGTTTTTAATTTTGTTTTTTGACAAAGATACGGACGAAGGTGTTTTGCATGTCGATGCAAAATTAGGAGCTGGTGGTGAAGCTATTGGTTTGTTTGCTAGCGACGGTACTGCGATAGATACCTATACCTTCGGTCCTCAGTTGCAAGATGTATCTGAAGGTCGTACGCCAGATGCTAGCGCAAATTGGGATTTCTTTACTAGCCCAACTCCCGGAGCTGCTAATGGTGCACCAACGGGACCGGGGATTGCTGCTATTCCTATAGCAAGTGTAGCAGGTGGTTTTTATGACAATTCGGTAACGATTTCTTTAACTACGGAAACAGCAGGAGCAAGCATCTATTATCGAATGGATGGAAAAATACCTGATGATAATGATAACGAATACACTGGTCCAATTACACTGACTTCAACTGATGTACTAAGAGCAGTCGCTTATGCTCCAGGGCAAGATGCTAGTGAAATTATGACACACACGTATATCATCGATGAGGATCGAAGCAACTTTGTAGTGGTGGCCATGACTACCGATCCAGATAATCTTTTTGATCCTGTTGATGGTCTATTCCCCAATTATGAAATAGAGTTAGAGAAAAATGCACACATCCAATTTTTTGAAACAGATGGGAGCATTGCTTTTTCGCAAGAAATTGAAATTGAACTTCATGGGAATGGTAGTTTATCTTTAGATCAAAAGTCACTCAAGATGAAAGCCAAGGCAAGTCTTGGTAACGCTTATTTTGATCACAAGATATTTCCAGGTGAAGCACCAGATAAGTACAGAAGTTTTCTCATGCGACAGTCTGGTCAGGATTGGAACAGAACCATGTTTAGAGACGCTATACAGCAGAACTTGATGGATGATGTTACTGATTTGAATGGAATATTAGAAGAACCAGATCTTGACTTACAATCTTATCGTCCCGGTATTCTTTACATCAATGGTGAATATTGGGGGATTCAAAATATACGTACTCAAATGAATTGGAAGTACCTAGATGCGCACTATGGTTTGGATGAAGATGAAGTAGATATTGTAGAAGATGAAGACGAGTTGAAAGAAGGAGACTTGGTAGAGTGGGAGGGATTCAATGACTATCTGGAAGCTACTAACTTTAGTGATCCTGCAAACTATGTGGAGCTTCGCGAAAAAGCAGATGTCGATCATTTTATGGATTATATGTTGCACGGAATTATTTGTGATAACAATGATTGGCCGGGGAACAATAATCGCCACTGGAGAGAACGAACAGAAGATGGCCAATGGCGTTGGTTGAGTAAAGACATGGATTTTGGTTTTGGTTTACGACCTATTAATGCAGATTGGGACTCTGGTGATTTTACCACTAATACATTAGCCATTTGTTTAGCTGAGAATAGTTCGGAGTATTACAACCGTCCACCTGCTACTTTATTTTTACGCCGCTTGATGCAAAATGATGAAGCAAAAACCAACTTCATTAATCGCGCAGCTGATTTGCTAAATACTGTTTTCGACGAAGATCGAATCGTAAATCGAATTGATGCATTTGAAGATATTTATACACCACAAATGCAAGATCACTATGATAAATGGCAAAGTGGTTGGAACGGGCATACAGGTAAGGTAGAAAAATTACGCATATTTGCCAATGGACGTGCGCCAGAGGTTCGAACTCATTTTGTAGATCAGTTTGCTGAAGTAGATGGATTCAGTGATGTAGCAATAGATGTAAACCCTCAACTGGGTGGTACCATTGATTTTAATACCATGACTTTAAATGACACACATCTTCCATGGGAAGGAATTTACTTTCGAGGCTTAGAGGTTCCTGCTTTCGCAAAACCAAATCGCGGTTACTTATTTGAAAACTGGTCAGGTGCTGCAACCGGTACTGACGCAGCAACACTAGTCGATATAAATGCTAGTTCAGAAAATCTAACAGCTAATTTCCAATTGGGTTCAATAGCTACTGACCCCATTGTTATCAACGAAATAAATTACAACTCACCAGATGATCCAGACCCTGCTGATTGGGTAGAATTACACAACCCAAATGATTTTGCAGTAGATATATCCGCTTGGTATTTTGAAGATGAGAGTGGTGAATTTTTTGGCTTTCCAGCCAACACAATTATGGAAGCTGGTGCCTACTTATTGCTAGTTGAAGATGAAGCGACTTTTGCAAGCGTCTATCCAAACGTAAGCAATGTGTATGGAAGTTTTGGTGCGGGAGATAATGGCTTTGGCCTTAGCGGAAAAGGTGAGTTGATTACTTTGAAAAACGCTGCAGGCATTTTGATTGATGAAGTTGAGTTTGATGACAGTGCGCCATGGCCAGAAGAACCAGACGGCGATGGTCCAACTTTGCAATTGATCACACCAGCCTTAGATAATGCCTTGCCAGAAAGTTGGTTGGGCTTTGAGGCCACTCCAGGCGAAATGAACGGAAATGGTCTTGTCGTCATTTGCTCTGATCCACTAGGTTTTGATTTAGCTCCAGGTTCTACTGAGATGACCGTAAGTTGGTTGTTGCCAGAAGCAAGTACGGTTTGTTCTTTGAGTGACATTGTGACCTTGACACAGCTGAGTGGACCTACCAACGGATCTACGCTAACAGAAGGAACCTACACCATCGAGTATGGTGCAATAGACGAATGTGGTAATACCAGTCATTGTTCTTTTGATATAACTGTAACGGCTACGGAACTAGAAGCAGATTTAAATTGCCCCAGCGAAATCAACTTAGCAGCAGCTCCGGGCGCAACAGGAGCAATAGCAACTTGGTCTACGCCAACGGGTACGACCAATTGCCCATTAGGAAACGGATTAAATATTACGCAAGCAGTAGGTTTACCATCGGGTAGTATTTTTCCAATAGGAACCAGCACGATTACCTACACTGCAACAGACGATTGCGGATCATTAACTACCTGTACTTTTGATGTCACCGTTACTTCAACACCAATTGAGTCAACGCTCACTTGTTCTGATAACATAATTGTTCAAGCTGACCCAGGAGCACCAACGACTCAGGTATCTTGGCCTACGCCAACAGGAAGCACGAACTGTCCTATAGCTAATGGTTTGACGATAACCCAAACTTCAGGTTTGCCATCTGGAAGTCTTTTCCCATTAGGAGCAACGCTAATTACTTATGAAGCGACAGATGATTGTGGAACCCAAACGACTTGTGTATTTGAAGTAGTGGTGATTTCCTCTCCATCTACGATTAATATGACTTGCAATGATGACATCAATGTTGTTTCTCAAAGTGGAGCGAATGAAATTGTAACTTGGAATGCTCCAACTGTCTTGACCAATTGTTCGGTCAACACACTAGTGACGGTAACTCAAACAACAGGTTTATCAAGTGGTAGTTCATTTCCAATTGGTAGCTACACCATTAGCTACGAAGCTACTGATGCTTGTGGAAGCGTCAACACGTGTAGCTTTGAGATTACTGTTGAAGATGGAACAAGTTTAATCACAATGGAATGTCCAGAAGATGTCAATGTTGTTTTGCCAGTAGGCGAAACGTCTATTCCCGTGAGTTGGTCTATTCCAACGGTATCTACTGAATGTGGTGATGGGACAGCCAACCCAAACTGTGGAAGTACGATACCTGGATTCGCTTTTGTCGGGACCTTGAATGAACATCAATATTACATTTCACTTGATAAATTGACATGGCCAGAAGCGCAAGCCAATTGTTTAAATTATGGTGGCTATCTAGCGGTTATTACGGATCCAATTGAAAATGAATTTATAGCGGACAATATTTCTGACAAGGTTTATATCGGCATGAGTGATACCAATTCTGAAGGGAATCCTGAGTGGGTGAATGGAGAGCCATTTACATATTCTGCTATTGATCCGGAGCCGGGTACAAACACGCCAGGAGAAGATTATGGTTATCTAAGTCCATGGAGCGAAGAGTGGAAGTTTTTTGGAGATGGTGTTAGCAAATATTATTTGATGGAGCTTGATTGTGCAGGCGGTAGTAGTTTGGAGCTTACGCAAACAGGTGGCCCTTTCAATGGTGGCGACTTGCCAGTCGGTACATACAGTGTCACCTATCAAGCACTTGATGACTGTGATGGTGAAGCGTTTTGTAGTTTTTCGGTAACGGTTGAAAGCAATCCACAAAGTTTGGTGGTGGACTGTCCGAATGGAATTACGGTTACAGAAACGATTGGAACAGGTGGTGCGAATGTTATTTGGTCGGATGCCACAGCCGTTAGTTTCAATTGTGCGGGACCGGTTGAGGTGGTACAAACGGTAGGTTTAGCATCGGGTAGTTTTTTTCCGGTAGGAAATTATGTGATTGGCTATGAAGCTTCAGATGCTTGTGGTAATGTTGAAAGTTGTTCATTTGATTTAGTGGTTTTACCAGATGCGCCTTCTGCTGATTATTGTGAAACAGAAGGAAGCTCGCCTTGGAATGAACGAATCATCAATGTAACTTTTGGAAGCATCAACAATGATTCGGGTAAAGAAGGCTACGGTGATTTTACAGATCAGAGTACCACGCTTGTTGCTGGTGAATCTTATCCGATTAGTATTACACCAAAGTTTAGCTACACGCAGTATGACGAATACTTCAATGTTTGGATTGACTATAATGGCGATAATGACTTTAATGATACGGGTGAATTGGTTTACAATGTTTTCCGTCCAGCAGGTCCCTCTGGTACAGATGCTGCTCCGCTGACTAGTGTAGTGGAGGTGCCATCGAATATTGCTTCAGGGACGAGTCGTCTGCGTATTTCAATGCGCCGAGTTGATAGTGCTGATCCATGTTTGTTTTTCGATAAGGGAGAGGTAGAAGATTATGGTTTGATATTGTCTCAAGGATTTGGTGGTGCTGATAATGGCTTCGGTCGTAGTGCTGAAAATGAAGCTTTCGCAAAAAGCTTTACGGTTTATCCAAATCCAGTGAAAGATTTGATGACGATTGATTTGGGGGAAGTAGGGGAGTCTCCTCAACTGCTTGAGATTTACAATGCGCTAGGTCAGCGGGTGTTTGTTCGCAATGTTGTGGAAGGAGCGAAGGAGCGACTTGTTGTTGATGTTTCGGAGTATGGCCGTGGTTTGTATTTTGTTACGGTGGTGGATGAGTTGAGTGGGGAGCGATTGACGGAGCAGGTGTTGGTGGATTAGCGTTGCGGATCTGAATTTACAGATTGACTAGTAATTTAACAAAGCTTAAGCTCAATTACAATCTTAATTTTAGTGAGAACGCGATCGAGTAAATTAAATTTGAGATTAAGTTTTCCTTCGGTCGCATTTTTTAAACCACAAAAGGAGCAAAAGAAAACAAAAGTTTGTATGAATAGGGAACACGTATGAAGTGCTTTTGTGTCCTTTTGTTTCTTTTGTGGTTGAATTTACGATAATGGAAAATTTCAATATTATGAGAGTGGTTTTTTCTAAAGATTTATCTTGAAATTCTTTTCTAGCGAGAGACTACCCCTCCGCCAACATATCATAAACATAAAGTCCTTTTTCATAAAAATTACGAATCTGATCTACGGGAACTCGCGTCCCTTTTCGATAAAAAATAAGCGAGTAATTAAAACCTTCCATGCACCAATCTTTCTCCACGGTAAAGAAGTGTAGCAACTCTTTGTGAAAAGTATCGCGAACATAATCTTCACTTTCTCCTTGCAGTAAGTAATCATCTGAAAATTCTGGAAAAGACTCAAAGTCAATATCATCTACCATGTTGAGGTATTGACCTATTTTGTGAAAGAAGTTTTCGGGCTTCATTAGGAACTGGGGGAGGTTGAGATCTTTTGCATTCACGTAGAACACCGTTTGTCGATGTCGTGCAGTATTATTACCACCACCGGTAACAAAGGTATAGTCAAAGATGCAAATTTCTGAATCTCCATGAACATCGTCTTTACGAAGTATGTTGGTTATTTTCTTTGAGCGCCCTCTGTTGAAAAGTTTGAAATCTCCAAGTTGCGTAAGCAAGCCATATTCATCTTGTTCCCGCCAATCCATATCGAGATCGTACGATAGTTTGAACATTTCTTTTTTTCTGCTTTTGAAGAGGTTGCTAAAGAAGGACATGGTTTGGTTTTATTTTTTTCAAAAATCAAAGATAGAAGTCCGAACAGGTTGGTCGTTAACTTCAAAACTATTTAAAATTCAAGTTCAAGTTCAGCCATCAAACTCAAGCTCAATTTCGCATAGGACGCGTTTGAGGGAATTGAGCTTGAGTTTGAATTTTGAACTTGAACTTCTTCACTTCCATCTATTGCAATTTAACACAAAACAATTACCTTGTGCAAGAGAAAATCAATTAAATGTTATTAAGAGCAATTATTTTTTTGCTGGAGGTCGTCAGAATGGGATATCGCGTCTACGTGGTAAACCCGCTATGGAATAAACCTCGCCTGCGAAAAGAAGTTCAGCGGATTTACGCTGGACGACAATTGCCCTTTGACCGTTCTTACTTTCATCGTATTTATTATCATCTTTTATTGAGCTCTGTGACCAACATGTGGTTCAGCACTTTGCGCGGAAAACGCGAGACCAATAAAGAGATTATTGCTGCTGCTTATCTGGGTGCCTCTACACCTTTATACGATGACCTTTATGACGAGAGCGACTACAACCGCCAAGATGTTCAACGCCTAATCGCACAAGGCAATGCAGAAGGATTTGGAATCATTGCAGCTTTGGGAATTGAATTTTATCAAGAATTACTCACCTATCTACATCGTCCAGAAACCTTTGCAAATTACCTAGAGCGTGTTGCAATAGCGCAAGACAATAGTAAGGCGCAGGTTGGGAAAGAAATATTAAGTGAGGAAGCCATTCGCAAAATCACCTACGACAAAGGAGGATACTCCATCGCACTTTATCGCTCCGTTTTAAATCACGAAATGAAACCCGGTGAAGATCAGGCGGTCTACGACTTAGGTTGTATGATCCAACTCACCAACGATTTATTTGATCTCCGAAAAGACCACATGAATGGGCAGCAAACTTTAGTTACCGCAACAGACGACATCAACAAAGTGCGTAAAGAATATCTAGCACTACTCCGCAAGACGATTCAATCTTTCAACGTATTGGAATACTCTAAGTGGAGTCAGAAACGATTTGTGTTACAACTAATGTTAATCGTAGGAAGAGGTATGGTTTGTCTAGATCAGTTGGCGCGCGTTCAGAAAAAGTATGGTCAATTTGATGCTTCGCTGATGCTGCGTTCGGAGTCGGTTTGTGATATGGAAAAGCCGATAAATTTGATCCGTAGTTTTTGGTATTCGGTTTTGGATCCGGATCGGTTGAGTTAGTTTTGGACAGGATTTTTTGATTTGGCTCGCTAACATTTTTTTAGGACAGGATGAACATGATTTACATGATTCTATCTTTTAAATTACAAAAACCAAAAACCAAAAACGAAAGAAGAGCAATCCTGGTAATCCTGTTCATCCTGTCAAAAAACTGCGTTCGAGTGATTACATGAGACAAAGTCTATCTGTAATCCGGTCGTAGTACTAAGCCTCCCTCAACTGATACGCCGCCCGCATCTTCCCATAAGTCCGCTCCGCCTGCGCATAATCCAACGTCTGCTGTCCATCCGAAAAAGCTTTTTCAGGACACTGATGTACTTCCATAATTACCGCATCCGCACCCGCCATCACAGAAGCTAGCGCAACTGGCTCTACAAATTTTCGAACACCAATGCCATGACTAGGATCAGCAACCACCGGTAAATGCGTTTTTTCTTTTAACATGGCGATCGCATTGATATCCATCGTATTTCTATACGCTTTTTCGTAAGAACGAATACCGCGCTCACAAAGTAAAATACGTTCGTTGCCATTACTGAAAACGTACTCAGCAGCGTAAAGCAATTCGTCAATCGTTCCTGAAATTCCACGCTTTAGCATCACTGCTTTGTCTGTTTTTCCAAGTGCATCTAGCAAGTTAAAATTTTGTGCATTCCGGGCACCGACCTGAAAGATGTCAACGTATGGAAGCATGGCATCAATCTGCTCCGTCATCATCACTTCAGTAATAATCTTCACACCATGAGCCGAACAAATTTGATGGAACATCTTCAAACCTTCAATCCCCAAACCACGGAAAGAGTAGGGGGAACTCCTCGGTTTGTACACACCACCACGCATGATGTTCACACCATTCGCTTTCAAATGTTTGACCACTGATTCTACCTGCTCTGGTGATTCAATCGAACATGGACCAGCCATAATTTCGAAATGACCATCGCCAATAATGACGTTATCACCCAAGTCAATCAAAGTATTTTTTACCTTCCATTGGCGCGATACCAATTTGTAAGGATCGGTCACTTTATGAATATCTTTCACACCTTCCAAACAACCAATTGACCGAATGTCAAACGGTTTTTTCCCAATGCAAATCATGTAGTGATCAAATTGAGTTTTTACCTCATTACCTTCGTAGCCGATATCCGTCAACTTGGATTGCAAGTTATTGATGGTTTCAGCGCTTATGTTTTTGTCGAGTTGAACGATCATGATGTTATTTTTTTAGTTGGAAGACCGAAGACGGAAGACTGAAGAGTTCGTCTATTGTAGGCTCCACAATTTTTAAAAATTTATAGTAACTGTTAATGGTTTATATTTTTAGATAGAAGATGAACATTTCCTTCGATCGCGTTTTAAACCACAAAAGGAATAAAAGAAAACAAAAGTTCCTATAATAGAGAACACCTAAGAAGGACTTTGTGTCTGTCTGGCGAAAAGGTGCTAGCCCGACAGACCCTTTTGTGCCCTTTTGTTTCTTTTGTGGTTAAAAAATACGCTAGCGGGAAACCCTGCCTATCGACTAGGCAGGTTCCGTCCTCTTCCTCCTCACCCCCGCCACAAACGCACGAATAGTCCCTTCCAAATCATCCTCACCCTTAGCCAAAGCCTTAATAAAAGCCGAACCAATAATCGCCCCCTGCGCATGAGAACAAGCCGTATCAAAAGTTTCCTTATTAGAAATACCAAAGCCAATCAAACGATTGTTTTTTAAATTCATATGTTTAATCCGCTCAAAGTAATCAACCTGAGCTGATGAAATATCTTTTTTCGCACCAGTGATAGAAGCACTTGAAACCATATAAATAAATCCGCGAGAAAGTGCATCAATTTTTCGAATCCGACCTTCTGTAGTCTGAGGCGTGATTAGAAAAATGACATGTAGATTAGCCGCTTCCAATTTTGTTTTATACTCTGTTTCGTAAACGTCGATTGGTAAATCAGGAAGAATCAAACCATCAATACCAACGGCCTTACACTGCGCAATGAAATCATCGATTCCAAACTGCATTACCTGATTCAAATAACCCATCAACAACAAAGGCATCTTGGTAAAAGAA
>CALGLS010000278.1 GCA_937959375.1 uncultured Saprospiraceae bacterium | reverse complement strand
AATTCGTGCTTCAAAGAATGGTAAGCCTTTTTTTGTTCGTGAGGTCTTGTATTCGTTTAAGAATTTTTGCATTTCCAAAGCCGCTTTAATCATTTCCTTTGGGCTTTCTTTTTTGTTGCTCAAACCAGATGCACACATGTAAGCATCTCCAATCGTTTTGATTTTTTCTATATCGTAACTTTCAATTATTTTGTCAAAACCTTTGAAGCAGTAGTCTAATTCTTTTACCAAGTTTTCTGGACTTAAGCCTTTGGCAATTGTTGTAAAATCTTTGAAATCAGTAAGAAGAACGGTGGTGTGATTATATTTTTTTGCAGATGCTTTCCCGTTTTGTTTTAGCTCAGCCGCAATATCTTTTGGGAGTATGTTTAGCAACAAGTCATCGGAGCGTTGACGTTCTAGGTCTAATGCTACATTTGCTTTTTGCTTGGTTCTAAAACGGCTATACAGCGATAGGGCTAACAAGACAAGGAATAAAGCAATTGCTCCAATGAAAATAGTTAGCCACCAAGATTGAGTTGCTTTTTTTTCAGCAGTTAATAACTCTACTTGCTGGTTTTTCAACAATACCTCTTTTTCCAATTTGTCACGCGTTAAGTTTTTGACTTCTTTTTCTTTTCTTTTAGCTCTTTGTTCCGCTTTTTCTTTTTCAATTGAAACGCTTTCTAGAGCTTCTTCTTTTACACTTATTTCTTGTTCAACTTTTTCCTTTTCTTCTAGTAACTCTTTTTGTTTTTCAGTTAAGAGGTTTTTATCATCACTTAGTTGATTTCGTTCTTTTTTCAATCCATTAATTTGAACCTCTAATCGTAGTTTTACTTTTTCTAATTCTTTTTTATCTTTCTCTATTTGTCTTTTTTGAACTTCATATTTTTGCTCAAGCTCACTAATACTTGTTCCTGACTTGCTAAAATAATCAAAAGCTTCTTGCGTAATTTCGTATGCCTTTCTGTAATTATTTTTTCGTTTCGCAAATCGACTTCGTTTGGCAACACTTTTAATGATCAAATCAGAATCCTTCGTTCGCATGCCGTACTTTTGAGCTGACTTTAACCAAACCTCTGCATTGCGATTATCGCGTTTTTTCTCATAAGCAGAAGCCATGACCAGTGCAGATTGACCAGCCAAACCAAAATTTTTAACATCGATAGCCTTGTCATGTGCTGCCCTAGAAAGTTTAATCGATTTAGCAGGATCCTTAGTTAGGTATGCCTTTGCCAGCTGATACTGCAAATTCATTTTTGCCTTACTATCAGTAGCTTCGCCAAGTTCCTTTTCTAAACCTTTTATCGAGGTTTGCGCAAAAAGAAATATTGGCGTGAGAAGTATTAGAAAGAATAGAAATTGTTTCTTCATTATGTTAGGTGGTTCTTTCGTGCGCGACAAATATACAAACTAAGAGGTGTGAAATGAACTAGAAATGTAGATGATGTAATTTTTCTACTGTACTTTTGCAAAATAATAGGAAAGAGAAGTGCTTGTAAAAACGAATTAATATAAAATGGAATTAAATTATAAAGAGTTTGGTCAAGGAGACCCCATAGTAATCTTACATGGATTGTTTGGTACGTTGGATAATTGGCAAACAATGGCTAAACAGTTAGCAAAGGATTATACTGTCATCATTGTTGATCAAAGAAATCACGGACGTTCACCACATACAGATGAAATTAACTATCAGCTAATGGCTGAAGACTTACAAGAGTTACTAGAGAGCAAGTGGATTTACAAAGCACGAATTATCGGTCATTCCATGGGAGGCAAAACAGCCATGCAATTTGCACTCAATTACCCCGATCTCGTCGAACAATTAGCAATAATTGATATAGGACCGAAGTCCTATGTTGGAAACCACGAAACTATATTCGAAGCACTTGGGCGAGTTAAGCTAGATAAAATAGAAGGACGAAAAGAAGCAGATGATGTTCTTGCTGAAACGATTGATGATTATGGCGTTCGTCAGTTTTTATTGAAAAACCTAAGTAGAAATAAAGAAGGTGGCTATCGTTGGAAAATGAATCTCCCCGTTATCCGAAAACATTATCAAGACATTTTGGCTAATGTGGAAGGTGATGAAATCTATGAAGGCCCTACTTTATTCGTTGGCGGAGGAAAATCCAATTACATTTCAAAAGAAGATTTGCCAAAAATAAAGAAGTTGTTCCCATCAGCAACTATGGAAATGATAGAAAACTCTGGACATTGGATACATGCTGAGGCTCCAAAAGAGTTGTACGCCTTGCTAACTGACTTTTTTAAAAAAGCGTAATTTGGTTAGATTCAACCACCTTAGAGGCAGAAAGGAATTACCGCTAAGCCTAGTATAAGATGATAGAAAAACTGCTGTTATCTTCTTCACTTTTCCGTTTTTTTCTTCCCCAAAACACATTAAAATAAATTCGGTTGGCATTGTTTTTAGTATACATAGGGTAGCTGACATAATTTACTATACCCTTTCCCCTATCCCCCGTATAATCAGCTATCCCTCGCTTATTAGAAACTATTCCCCTTATTTACTGTTGGTAAATATCAATTATTCCCCCTTTTTATCCGTAAAAAGCTAAAAGCTTTGTTACACGACGATAAATGCTTAATTTTATTTAAGTATTTGGTCATGTACACAATAAAAGCTCCCTTTTTGTGGTCACTTATTAGATACATAACTGGTTTTTGTAAAAACAC
This sequence comes from uncultured Saprospiraceae bacterium, assembly GCA_937959375.1. Lineage (GTDB taxonomy): Bacteria > Bacteroidota > Bacteroidia > Chitinophagales > Saprospiraceae > CALGLS01. The sequence continues at coordinate 2,925 of CALGLS010000278.1, read as the reverse complement.
TTTTAATTATGAAATTTATTAACCGTTTCTCCAAAGTAGCAGCAGTGCTTGTGGTAGCTTTCATAGGAGTAGCAGCCGTGTCAACTAAAGACCACGGCAAGTATTTTGAGATTTCAAAGAACATTGAAATCTTTACCAACCTTTATAAAGAAATTAATACCTACTATGTCGATGACGTAGATCCAGCTAAGCTGATGCGCACAGGTGTTGATGCTATGCTAGAATCTCTAGATCCATATACTAACTTTATCTCGGAGTCAGAGATTGAAGGTTTTCGCTACATTACTGATGGCAAGTACAACGGAATCGGAGCTTTGATTCACAAGAAAGGCGATTATGTCACAATAACAGAACCATACGAAGGATGCCCAGCTCAAAAGGCTGGATTGAAAGCAGGTGATATCGTTAAGACAATTGACGGTAAGTCTGCAAAAGGAAAAACAACAGATGATATCAGCAATATTCTAAAAGGTTTTCCGGGAACAGAAATCGACGTGATTGTTGAACGTCCAGGTGTTAGCAAAGAAATGAAACTAACCATGGTGCGTGATGAAGTTGTTGTACCAAACGTACCACACAGCGGAATGCTTGAAGGAGATGTAGGATATGTTGCACTGACTACCTTTACCAGAAATGCTGGAAAAAACGTAGCAGATGCAGTTAAAAAATTGAAAGAAGCAAATCCTAATATGAAGGGATTGATCTTCGATTTACGTGGCAATGGTGGTGGATTACTTACTGAAGCAGTTAATGTGTCTAATGTTTTTATTCCGAAAGGAGAACTAGTTGTAACTACAAAAGGAAAAGTAATTGACTGGGATAGAAGCTTCAAAACATTGAACAAGCCGGTTGATGAAGAAATGCCACTCGTTGTTTTAATCAACAAAGGTTCTGCATCAGCTTCTGAAATTGTTTCAGGTGTGATTCAGGATTTAGATAGAGGTGTTTTGATAGGACAACGTTCTTACGGAAAAGGTTTAGTACAAAATACACGTGATGTTGGATACAATTCAAAAGTAAAGCTAACTACAGCTAAATATTACGTTCCAAGTGGTCGTTGCATCCAAGGTGTAAGTTACAAGGATGGATCACCAATCAATATTCCAGATTCAGAGCGTACATCTTTTAAAACTAGAAATGGACGACCGGTTCTTGATGGTGGCGGTGTAAAAGCGGACATTCTTTTGGAAAGAAAAGAAGGACAAAACATCATTGCAAGTTTAGTAAAAAAGCACTTGATCTTCGACTATGTAACGGAATACTGCATTGGTAAAGAAACAATCCCAGCTGTTGAAGATTTTGACTTTACAGACTTTGAAAACTTTGTTAACTTCCTTAGCGATAAAGATTACAACTACGAAACGGCAACAGAGAAATTGCTAAAGCAGTTGAAAGAGCAAGCGGAAGAAGATGCATATCTTGATCAGGTTCAAGACCAAATCAAAGCGATGGAAGACAAGATCTTAGCAGAAAAGAAGAATGACCTTTATACGAGCAAAGAAGAAATAACGAATATTATTGAGAAGGAAATTGCTAGTCGTTACTTTTACCAAAAAGGGAAAATTGAGGTTGGGTTGAAGAATGATAAAGAGATCAAAGAAGCCATCAAGATTCTGAACGCTCCAGCTGAATACAAAAAGATATTGAAGAAGAAGTAAAACCTACTTCAAAAGAATATAGATTATAATTTTGCGCTAAAGCGGCTTAAATCAATTGTATTTAAGCCGCTTTTTCTATTTTTGGTCTCTGAACCGATATTCAATAAATTGAACGTTGTAATTACGAGAACTACTTAAAAATCACGAAATAATCAATATGGCACTTATTTTAAATATTGAATCAGCTACCGATATTTGCTCCGTTTGTCTGAGTAGAGGGGAGAGTGTTTTGGCGTTGGTTGAAAACCACGATGGGAACGTACACTCTGAACAAATGACCTTACTCATTGCAAGGTGTATGGAGGAAGCTGGATTACAATTAGAAGACTTAGACGCCGTCGCAGTAAGCTCAGGGCCTGGTTCGTATACTTCGTTGCGGGTAGGTAGCTCGGTGGCAAAGGGGATTTGCTATGCGTTAGATAAGCCACTGATTGCTATAAATACACTTCAGTCTATTGCCTTAGCTAGTTTTGAGAAAGAAAATATAGGACCAGGAGTATATGTTCCTATGATTGATGCTCGTCGAATGGAAGTCTATATGGCTATGTTTGACCAGAACAATAAGAAATTGACAAATATTGAAGCTAAAATTTTAGATGAAAATACAGTCAATGATTGGGCTGCTCAAAAGGGGCCTTTTATTATATCTGGTAGCGGTATGGAAAAAAGTAAAACGGTCCTCAAATCTCCTAATATTAGTTTTAGCCTAGTCCTCTGTTCTGCTACTCATATGGTCAAATTAGCTTATTCTGCCTACCAAAATAAGGACTTTACTGACCTAGCCTATTTCTCTCCAACCTACTTCAAAGCACCCAACATTACGGTCTCCAAGAAGAAGACATTATAAAAAATAACAAATTGTAACTAATTATGATTATTAAAATAATCTTTTTATTTTGTGCTGCTAGTCAAGAACATTATGATTTACAACATATTCTAATGTTTTGAGTTGGTATAGTTTTTGGCTTTGGTATCCTAGCATTATTTAATCTATAAAAACGTACTATATGAGAAAGCAGAAAAACGAAACCGTTATCCTTAAGAAGGGAAAAAGGGACATACAGCTAGACTACGCGGAATTGCGCAAAGCTGTACTGGTTCTAAGAGCGGTTAATCACAAATTACGTCAGGATGTTATCGACCTTTTGGAGGAAAATGAGAAGATGACAGTTACTGATATTTATATTAAATTAAGACTAGAGCAATCTGTAGCATCTCAGCACTTGGCAATTTTACGTCGTGCTGGTGTAGTAGCAACAGAGCGCCA
>CALGLS010000277.1 GCA_937959375.1 uncultured Saprospiraceae bacterium | reverse complement strand
TTACATTAATCAGTGAAGAATTTTAGTTCTAATTGACTAATTTTTAGGCTTCATCCTTTTGGCTGTAGCTTAAAAATTGGGAAAAGTAGGGCTAAAAGACTCAGTGATTAAACTGTAACTTAATTTAGTCCAAGCACTTATTTGCTAAAAATTACTTCCCACAGCTAGTTACATCGAAATGGCCCTTGCTGAAAGGAAAGTAATTTGAATAGCTAATCGCCATAAAGACCGTTTCATCTACATAATGTAGGAGCGCATAAAAGATACAGTTTGCGGCCAAATTTGATGTAATTTTGTGTGGGAACGGTAGTAAAAGGTGGAGTCTCTAATGCCGTCTTTATGACCTAATGTTTAATTAAATATGTAAGTGTTTGACAAAAAGTTTATTATGCGCTTTTAGAACGATTTTGTCCTCAAATTTCGATATAAACTCAAATTCAACTTTCTATAATGCCTAGAGCGATAATTCTAATTTTTCTATTCCTAATTTGCTGTTTTACAAGTCAAGCAACCATTACTCCTCCCGATTCTCTAGCTGTAGACTCTTCTAAATCAAAACCTTATAGCCTTATTGCACTTCCTGCAGCCTTCTTCACCCCTGAAACAAACTGGGGATTTGGAGGCCTAGCAAGTCTTGCCTTTCGCTTTAAAGGGGAAAGACCAGAATCACGGCCATCTCAAGTACAACTGGGAGCAGCTTATACTTTGAATAAGCAATATTTGTTATTCCTACCTTTTACCCTCTATTTGCAAGACGAACGTTATAAGTATTATGGTGAATTTGGCTATTATTTATACACCTTTGAATACTATGGAATTGGGAATGATAAAAGCAATGAATTAAGAGAAGTGTACGAGGTTTTATTTCCACGTTTGAGGCTAAACGCACTCTACCTTTTCAAACCTAACTTTTATGTGGGCCTCCGTTATTGGATGGACGACTTTGATATTAAAGAGTTTGATCCAGCAGGTGATTTGATTAACAAAACGGTGCCTGGTTCAGAGGGCAGTTTCCTTTCAGGGGCAGGGCTCATTTTTAATTTTGATAATCGAAATAATGTCTTTTATCCTGACAAAGGAAGTTTTGCAGAACTCGTACTTTTTCATAACGGCGCTACTTTAGGTAGTAATTTTGATTTCTCAAAAATCGTCTTGGATGCTTCTACTTTTGTAAAATTAAAAGACCGTCATATATTGGGATTCAATTGGTACTCTGAGTTCACTTTTGGAACAGCACCTTTCAATCAATTGGCTTTGCTCGGAGGCACAAAAAAAATGCGTGGTAATTTTGAAGGCAGATATCGAGACAATCATTTGGTTGCTTTTCAAAGTGAATATCGCTTCCCATTATTTTGGCGATTTGGAGGGGTGGCTTTTGCTGGTTTAGGTCGAATCGCTAATGACTTTGGAGACTTTGGTTTTGATAACCTTCAATATTCCATCGGTCTAGGTGGTCGTTTTTTGATTGACCCAAAAGAGAAACTACACTTGCGAGTTGATTACGGATTTGGTAGAAAAGGGAGTGGTCTTTATTTCACTATTGGAGAGGCTTTTTAATCAGTTATTAATTTTTATTTCAGATAATAATGCAGACCTCCGTAATCATAATAACCTTAAACGAAGCCCAAAATATTCAGCCATTGGTCAAACGATTAATGGATAATGGTGGTGAATCACTAAAAGAACTTTTCGTGGTAGACGGAGGAAGTACAGACAATACCTGTGCCTTAGCAAAAGCAGCAGGAGCCACCGTCTTACATTCCCCGACGGGGCGCGCTGCCCAAATGAATTTTGGCGCAAGCCAGGCAACAGGAGACTTACTCTACTTCGTTCATGCAGACACACGCCCACCTCTGACTTATATGCAAGACATTATTTCAGCCGTAAAAGAGGGGTATCCAATCGGTTGTTTTCGCTTTCAGTTTGACTCCAATCGTTTCATACTCAAGGTCAATGCTTACTTTACTCGTTTTGATAAAATGTGGTGCCGCGGTGGAGATCAAACACTCTTCGTTACCCGTAAAGTTTTTGATGAACTAAATGGTTTTTCCTCAAAGTATAGAATCATGGAAGAATACGATTTTATCAAACGGGCTCGCAAAAAATATTCCTTCAAAATTATCCCTAAAGACGTCATCATATCCGCTCGAAAATATGAGCACAATGGCTATTTCCGCGTTCAAATCGCCAACTTAATCGTTTTTAATATGTACCGATTGGGCTATTCACAAGATGAGATGGTAAGTGCTTATCGTAGGCTATTGAAGTGAAATGAAAGAGGGCTTAACGTGATGAAATTCCCTCCAATACTGAATTCCAAAATTGACTAAATTTATATTTTGGCTTTGTACATAGATAAACAGTTGTACCATATTCTCTTGCATCTGGATTTGAAATCTGACCAATTATTTTTATGTCTTGGAATAGATCATTAATGTCTTGCCCCAGTTCATCATTGATGTAAATAAATGATTCTACTTCAATTTCTAACTTTGTTGGTATCCAATACATAAAACTATCTTCAAAACTTACGGCTTCAGGCAAACCATACTTTTTTCCGATAATAGAAATGGCGCCAGCTTGGCCATAGTTCTCACAATAAATCATACTCTTATTCTTGTCAGAAATTTGCTCATAGGCCTTCGCAGTAATCGCCGTTAATTCTTCCCAGCCTATTTGGTCGGCATAGTCTTGAGGTAATGTATGTATAGAGCCGTCTTCAAATCGTCGACCTAAGACCAATCCAAATCTGTCTTCCAAATTTTGAAAATAACCAATCATTCCTGCTTGATTGTAAGTTGGTATTCCAAACGGCAAAAATGGAATACTAATGGCGATCATGGCGAGAGGAAGGAGCATTCTAATTGATTTATGAAGTACGTATTTTTCGATTGTTACTGCGCCTGCAGCAATCAAAAGAGGAATGATTCCCATGGTATAATAACTTTTTCCTCTAAGGATAATTAATATGCTAAAGGTTAAAAGTGAACAGGTCGCGAGATACCTGAAACGCTTACTTTTTGCCAAATTGAATAATCCAATGATTGCAAGAAAAGCAGAAGCAAGTGTTATTATAAATTGATCAACTACAAAGGTTATTCTACTCACATTTACCAGTTGCTCTGCGTTGAGTTCACTCATGTGATTGATTACGGGAAGGCCGTTGGTGATTTGCCAAATCAGGTTTGGAGAACAAATAATCAGACAAGCTGCGAGTCCTATGTAGAAATGTTTTTTAGTGAAAATATTTTTGTGCTTGGAGAATGCAATGGAACATAGCAAGGAAATTAGAAGCAGAGCAACTAAATATTTATTTAAAAGTGCAAACCCAGAAGCAATCCCAATATAGACCAAATATTTGTCAAGATTCGTGTTTACATATCGGATAGAATAGAAAATAATTAAAGTCCAGAAAAAGATATCAATGCAAACAGGTTGAAATAAATGAAATGCCCTTAAAGATAAAGGCATGATAATAAGTGCAATACCGCTTAGTATTTGTGCATAGTTATTGCCGCCTAATTCTCTTGTGATTGATATCGTTACGAAAGTAAATAGCCCACTCAAAAAAGCAGGAAACACTTTCACTGCAAATATGGTATATCCAAAAACACTTTGAAGGATGCTAGCAAGCCAAGCAGTTAGTGGAGGGATAGATGCATAGCCAAAGTGAGGATGTAGACCCGTAGAAAAATAGAGTAGCTCATCTCGATGATATTCTAAATTATCTAAGAAAACGAGGTGGATCACTATGTTTGTTAGGCATATTGCAACAATTGCAAGCGTACTTTTATTCCATTTACTCATAGAATAAAGTTAATTAATTCTCGTTTCTAAAGACAATAGTTTATGCAATTTTATCACGTATACTTAAGGGGTCTTCTGTTGTATTTTTACCAGCTAGGTGCATAGAACACATAGTTTTGGCTTGTGCAGGTATATGTACTCTATGTGCTTAGATAGTTTTTGACTAAAGTTATAAGTTTGTATTCCTTAAGACTTTCACAAACTCTATACAAATCAATGCAACAAGCAGCCCCTCCATTGCGTATCCATTAAGGCTTTACGAAAAAAGGCTTTTTATACCCCAAATAGCCTTCAACATACGATCCTTATGCTCCGTCAACTTATTGTGATTTTTCTACTTATTGGTCTGCTATACTCATGTGATAGGAGTGAGGTTCATTATGCTGCCATTGATGCACCTTTTATGCAGGTACAATCGCAGTGGGCAGATTCTATGTTGTTGAATATGACAACAGAGGAGAAGATTGGCCAATTGTTAATTCTAGAAGGAGATACAGGGCAAGAGTATTTTTCAGATTCTTTATTAGCCTGGACTGAAGCTGGAATGATTGGAGGAATGATTCTGTCTGATCTGACTGTAGGTGCTTATTTGGAGTTATTAGAGCTTGCGCAAAAGTCAAGTCGAATTGCTTTGTTGAATGGAACCAAAGAATTGGCAGCACTCAATAATCAATTTAGCAATGCGCACCCATTTCCGCAACCAGCAACCATTAGTGCAATCAATTCTGATTCGGTACAACAACGGTTACTCAGTTTGTATGTACAGCAGTGTCGAGCATTGGGTATAAATTTCAGTTTTGCACCCTCACTGTCATTTGTAGATGCCAATGCAGCATCATACGATTACCAATCTTATGAGCAGGACCCTGAGAAGATGTTATATCGTTCAGCACTCGCCTTGGATAAAATTCAAAAATCAGGCATACTGGCTATTGGTAGTACGTTTAAAGATTTACATTATTTAGATGCTTCCGAAGCTAAACTGCAGGATAGTGTTTTGCAAAAGTACCATAACCTTGTGACAAATGGATTGTCAGGATTATTGGTTGATAACAGTATTTATAAAATTGATCCATTTCGTTTTTATCCACAAAACTTTTTACGAAAGTATCTACAAAAGAATCTCGCCTTTGATGGTTTAGTCGTTGCTGATGTAACCACTGATCGATCGCTCACGGATTTGCTTTATGCTGGTGCAGATTTGTTTTTGATTGATAGCTTACCTCAGCAATATATTCAAGACGTTTTGACCTTGATTGAAACAGATGATTTTTCAATAAGAGAGCTGGACAAAAAAGTGCATAAGGTTTTGATGGCAAAGACCTGGTTAGGAATTGATAAAAAGAAACCAGCAGTCAATGAAAACTATGCCATGGATTTGATGCTAAACGATGCGTACGAATATTACACACATCGTTTGTATGAGTCGGCTATGATCCTAGCTTCTAATCCTGGAAATTTACTACCGTTTGAAGACTTAGATCGACAATACTTCAAAGTGGTAGAAATTAATGAAAATCCCTTCTACGATTTTAAATACTATTTTTCAAAATACGCAAATTACAATTCGTACAACTACACTATTTTTCGCGACTCGTTTGTTTTGGAGCCGTTAAGTGAGCGACATTTGAAAACCTCGACGGTAGTACTTTTGCTAGATCAAATAGACTTGGATCCACAGCGAGATAGAGATTTTATTCGCTCAGTTAACCAACTGTCAGAAGTGTCAAAAGTGGCATTGGTTAATTTTGGAAACCCAATCAATCTCAAGCATTTTAATTCAAACCTTGCTAGTTTACAGTTTTTTGAACGAAACGAAACAACAGAAGGACTAGCTGCGCAGTTGCTTTTTGGAGGAGCTGAAGCGAAAGGCCATTTACCAATTGCACTTGCGGATCACCTCCCATTCGGAGCACACACTACAACGGAAGTCAATCGACTAAAATATACTCTGCCACAAGAATTGGGTATCGACAAAACTGCCTTGTTGAAAATAGATGATATTGTTGAAAAAGCGATTAGACGAAAAGCAATGCCGGGCTGTCAAGTTATGGTAGTAAAGGATGGGAAAGTGTTTTATGACAAATCATTTGGCTACCACACTTATGATAAAAAACAAGAAGTTCGTTCCACTGATTTGTACGACCTCGCCTCTGTTTCTAAAGTCGCTGGGACAACTTTGGCAGGAATGAAATTATATGAAAAAGGTCATTTTAAACTTGAAAATAGTATTGCTGATTATCTAATAGGAACCAAACGGCCTAGAGTACGTCGGGTGTCGGTACGTGAGTTATTTACGCATCGGTCTGGTTTGCAATCCTATATGCCCATCGCAAAATATATCAAGACAAGATACAATGGAGCGAAAGACTGCAATAAATATTTTTGTAATATTTCAACAGGAAATTTTAGTATTCCCGTTGGAGATGATTTGTTTTTTGACGAAAGTTGGATTGAAAAAATAGAGTTGGAAATACATGGTTTAAAGGTCAGAAAAAGAGGTCGATATCTTTATAGCGATGTTAATTTCAACCTAATTAAACAAATGATTGAGAATACGTCAAAACTTCCAATGAAAGAGTATTTGGATCGACAGTTTTATCGTCCGCTCAATTTGCGAACAATGTGTTACAACCCTTTAGAGCGATTTCCTAAGTCAAATATCGTACCTACCGCTCGTGATCAATCTTGGCGATACCAAACCCTTCGTGGTTACGTGCATGATGAGTCAGCAGCCTTGATGGGTGGAGTAGGAGGGAATGCAGGTTTGTTTTCCAATGCAAATGATTTGGCTATTCTTTTTCAAATGTTAGAAAATGATGGGAGCTATGGTGGCGAACAATTATTGGATTCAATAACGGTAAGTGATTTTACCAAATCAAGATATGGCCGTCGGCGTGCCTTGGGTTTTGAAATCAGAACAAAGAAAGGAACGGCAGCCTGTTCTAATTTAGCTTCTTCAAAAACGTATGGCCACAAAGGTTATACTGGCGCCTGCGTATGGACTGATCCTGATAGTAAATTAACGTTTATATTTTTGACGAATCGAATTCACCCGAATCCTAAAAATAATAAACTGAAAAAGTATAAGGTGCGTAAAAAGATGCACGATGTTGTCTATCGAGCTTTAAATTCCTATGAAGAGTCGTTACAGCCTAATTATGATCAAGAAATAAACATAGCTTCTAAAGGCAGTCGTCGAATAGGCACAAGAAATCCACTCTAATAAAATTCAGATTCAATAAAAAAGTCGAAGCTAAAGTTTTTCTTAGAACGGGTAAGAAAAACCTTAACTTCGACTTAGATTTAGAAGTAATATACTTCAGCTTAGAAAGAACTTCGGTCTAGTGACTGTTGCTGCTTTCCTAAATTTCTGTTTACTAGTCTACCGCGAATTCAACCGTTTGAGTTACCTCAGCAGAGCCAGCTTCGTGTCCCCAGACTTTTGCTTCAAGTACCCACTCAGAACCGGCATCTACATCCAGTACAAAATCATCATGGTAGCTGTATGAACCACTCATTTCATGAACGTGTGCATCACTCGGGCCACTATATACTTCAGTGTCGTCAGCTTTGCTATAAATTCGAAATTTTACGTGATGAATCGTCATGTCAGTTGCTTCTGATACTTCAATGTGAATATGCATGCTGTCACCAACTACCTTATTATCAGCGTTTGGTTGCATGATCATGATGCTGTATTCTGGCATCGTGTCAGAATGTCCATCTTCTTCGTCGTCTTTATCACAAGAAGTAAATACAGTAAGACCCACTAGCATTAGTACGGAAAGAAAAAAGAATTTTTTCATTATAATTTGATTTAGATTTTTGAACAAGTTTGTTTTTTGGTTCTAGGTGATTTCATTTGAATAACGTTCTGAATGGACGTTTACTTTCAAAGTTTAGTAAACGTTGTTTATGCCTTATTCTGACCACATAAAATCATCTAGCACCGTTTTTAAAATATTGAAGTTGTTGATTCTTCTTTTCAGTGAAGTTGTTTAACAAAGAAAAACTTCGGGAGGGTCAAGAAAGTTAAAGGTGTATAATTGGCTTTCTAGAATGGAATAGCCAAAATTGTTACTTGAAATATGGAGCTTATCATTTGCCTGAATTTCATTTATTGCCGAATAGTAATAGCTTTTAATTGTTTCTTCTATTGAGGGGATTTTACTCTTATCTTCTTCGCTCTCGTGGTTTTCTTTTAATTCATTTTTCAAAAAACATTTTCCACAACAATTGACCTCAGGCTTATTGATATTTATACACCAGGTATTGGCTATAAAGGTCTGGTTGATTTTAAAGGCAATATAAGTCCCAATATCCTGCGTAGCAAGCAGTAATATTAAGGCGGATAAGAGTATAGAAAAAAGCTGTTTCATATTCTAATGTAAAAATAGAAAACCAAGCTAATTTGTTGTGTTTTTATCGATAGATTGCTACTAAAAATCGAAGTTTGGTATCGAGTACGTCAGATAGACGAATTTATGAAAGTAGAGTAGGGGTATAAAAAAAGTCCTAATTATAAGCTAACTAGTGTGTAGTAACTAACCAAAAAGCGGTAGCTAAAAATGATAATGAAGAGGAATACATAAAAATAGAGCCCTTTAATGATGGCTTTCCACCAAACATCTTTAAATACCCTCCGAAAACTAAGAACCGTGTAAGTGATATAAACGAAAGAAATAGAAGAAATGAATACCCATTTCTGTGTCTCATTTAGAAATTTTGAGAAAACCGTGACCCAGAGTATACTCAGCACCAAAAAGAACGCAATGAGGTACAAGGCTAGAATGATGTGTTTGCCATATTCTTTTAGTCTTTTATAGCCAATTGGATAAGTTACCAATGCAAAAATAGGGACAAGCATTATGATAAACAACTTCGAATTGGAAGCAACATTGGCGTCGTAAAGTAGTTTGATTTCCTCCAAACTAACTCCTTTCTTAGCTGCAATAGATTGAGCGATATCATGAACATTTAACTTGAAAAATTCAAAATTTGAAACGATAAACCATTTTGATGGAATGAGCAACAAGTCCATCTCTTTTAGAAAAATAAAGAATAAGATGTTGCAAATTATAAAGACCTGAAAAGGTTTTAGATAATTCTTACGCGCTCCTCTTAGATATTCAGTACAAAGTAGACCAGGTTGAAAGAGTAGTGCCTTAAAGGTTTTGAAAAACTTAGAATCTAAATTAGTAAACGCACCAATCCCTTCTCCAATAATTTTGCGGAGGGTAAAATCTTTTGACTCAACCACCTTCTCGCCGCAGCTATGGCAATAACTGCCATTGAGTTCCGCATGACAAGAGATGCATTGTTTTTTAGTCATTGTTTGATTTTTTTTGACTTGAAGTTGTTTAAAGCGCTATAGCAATAATACAAAAAAAAAGCGTGACAAAAATTGCCACGCCTTAGAAAGAAATCTGATTGTTTTATTGGTGAATGACTTCTAATTGCTTGAGAATGGGTTTGCCATCCATTAGCAGTTCCATAAAGTAAATGCCAGATGGCCAATTGCTCACATCAATTTGCTCATAGTTAGAAGGCATCTCTTTCGTCATGCTTAGTTGGCCAAGTACATTGTAAACCGAAATACGCTCAATGTTTTCTGAGCTTAGGTTTCTGACAAAGAAACGATCTGAACTAGGATTAGGGAAAACCTCAATGTCCGCTTTGGTAATCGTTTCGACATCGGTTGCAAAGTCAATAATAGATGGCGGTGTTATCAAAGGAATCCAAATTTCGTGTGCTGTAATGGCACGTACATTTGTTATGGTGATTTCTAGTTCTGACTTACCTGCCACATCATCAATGATTCCGATGAAGTAAGAAATTTGACCAAAACCATCCACGTTTGTTTGGTCGGTACGCGTAATGGCAACATCTATTTTACCATCATTCGGGAAGTTTTTATCAATGCTAATAAGCTCCGTAGCAGGGTCGCCTAACCAACTAGAATTGGTTTCTACATAAACACCGGCCTCGTCCATCATATCTGGATCAAATTCAATTGTAAAGGCCAGTCCATATATTTCTTCCACCGGATTGTCTAAGGATCCCAAAATAATTGGCGCAACAAACACCTCCCCAATTGTTACATCACTAACTGGTGGTAAGTCAACATAAAGTGGTGGATCGTCAGGTGTACTTGGAGTTTCCTCAAAAGGTGCCACAGGTCCATGTGTTTCATTATAGTTCATTTCAATGGCTTGGATATCTGCTAGGTCAACAACGCCATCGCCATTACAATCTGCATGTTTATAATTGATGCCACCGTCAAAATCTGTAGGCCAGTTTTCTGCTTCCCAAGCAAACCATTCTATCGAAGTTTCAGGTCGTGCTTCGCCACTCAAACCAAAAGCAAGTCCAAGATTTAGTAAATCAATATTGTTCGCAATGTTGTTGAAGTTAGCGTCACCAGGCCAAACTGGAGGAGGGACAATACAGTCAATGGGACTCAATTCTACAAAACCAATACAATCATTATTTG
>CALGLS010000276.1 GCA_937959375.1 uncultured Saprospiraceae bacterium | reverse complement strand
GGTAACGGAAGGAATTTTTGAATCTGGTACGCAGCACTTGGTACTGGACATGAAAACTTATGCTCGTGGTGTTTATTTTGTGATGATTGGGACGGAGTATGAGAAGATGGTTCAGCGAGTGGTGTTGAGATAAATTTAATTTATTAATTAATAAATAAAAACAGCTAAAAAAGCCTGCTTGGATTCTGAATCTGAGCGGGCTTTTTTTATAAAATGAGGATTACCTACATCAATAAATCAACCAATTTTTATCACTTCTGAATACATATCCTTACCACTACAATTTCACCCTGCCTTTGCCGGCAGGCATATAGAACACATAGAGTTGAGGTTAATCAATCTTATAAATAATCGGATTAAAAGCTTTGGAAGCGACCATCACCTGATCTCCGATTTTCAGTCCTTCAATTTCAGTTGACTGAGCAATGACTTTTACAATTTGATTTTGAATGAGAACGGTGACGATGTAAACGACCTCTTCTTGCTCTATGTTTAGAACCTCACCCGTAAATTTGAACTTTCCAGAAATCTTTTGATTGATAAAAATATCCGTAGGTGTTCCCTCTTGGGCAACTTGACCATTTTCAAGGATGATTACTTTGTCGGCAAGTTTGTGAATTTCACCAATGTCATGACTGATTAAAATAGTCGTCAGGTTGTACTTGCGATGAATACTTAAAATGTAGTTTTGAAGTTTGGAACGAATCTTCCGATCAAGTGCTGAGAGTGGTTCATCAAGCAATAAGATTTGCGGACGTTGGACTAGCGCTCTAGCCAAAGCTACGCGCTGTTTTTGCCCACCGGAGAGCGTAGCTGGCTTGCGATTTTGTAGCTCACCTAGCTCCATCATTTCTATTAATTCCTGGAGGATGGATCGGTCTTGTTTTTTGCTTAAGGCAAAAGCTAGATTTTGCAAGACGGTCATATTTGGAAAAAGTGCGTAGTCTTGGAACAAATAACCAACATTGCGTTGCTGAGGCTTTAGATTGATTTTTTGTTTGGTGTCAAACCACAAATTATCATTGACAGATAGCATTCCCGAATCGGGCTGAAGTAAACCTGATAAGATTTTCAAGGTGGAGGTTTTCCCAGCTCCGGACGGACCATAAATTGCAACAAGCGTTCCTTGCTCAATTTCGAGATTGAGGTCGAGGAGCATTTCGCCTTGAGCGGCATGCAAAGCTTTATGTAACTTGATTTTGATCATTTCCAGAAACGCTTTAGATGACCTCCATTTATTAAATAAACTAAAAGCAAAATACAAAATGAGGTAACGAAAAGAACCGCAGAATAAAAATTAGCAGCAGCATAATTTAAAGATTCTACTTCATCATAGATGGCGATAGATGCAACTTTCGTTTGTCCCGGTATATTCCCACCAATCATCAATACGACTCCGAACTCCCCTACTGTATGGGCAAAGGCTAAAACGATTCCAGTTAAAATGGACGGCTTAATATTAGGTAACAATACATTTACCAAAGTGCTGTATCTCGACTTGCCCATAACGTATGCAGCTTCTTTTAGTGACAACGGAATAGACGACAAACCAGATTGAATGGGATGCACCATAAATGGCAAACTGTAAATAATGGAAACAATAACGAGTCCTACAAATGAAAAAACGAGTTTTATTCCGAGCCATTCATTGAGCCAATTGCCGAATGCATTATTGGGGCTAAAAGCGATGAGAAAGTAAAACCCAAGAACCGTTGGAGGAAGTACCAAAGGCATACTCACTAAGGTTTCCACAACTGGCTTCAAACGCGATTTTGTGTAAGCCAACCAATACGCTAATGGGATCGACAATACCAAAAGAATAGTGGTCGTCACTAAAGCTAATTTAAAGGTCAATATGAGTGGTTCCCAATTCATACAGTTGAGATCATTACTTCGTTTAGTTTAATCATCGCCATGGCATTCATGCCTACTTTTAAGTCAAGTTGGTTCACTGCGTTGGTACTGATTAGCGAAATGATATCACCTGCCCCACTTTCCAAAACAACCTTACTCAACAACGTTCCTTTCTCTACTTTTTTGATGACACCAGATATTTTATTTTGAAGACTAATCGCATGTATTGCATCTGTTCCCATCACCACTTCCGTTTCTTTGAAGAGCATCGCGATTTCATTCCCTTCCTTCAAATACGGAGCAGTCTCTGGCCTTTCGACAACAATCGCCTTCAGCTTAATTTGCTCGGTAATTGACACATGAACAATGGAGAGATTTCCACTGGTTTCAATCTTGGTAATTTGTCCTTGCAGTTTATTCATCTACAGCGTATCCAAATTCAGTTAATATTTTTTTTGCGTTTTCCGAAAACATAAAATTGTAAAAAGCAATGGCCTCTTCCTCCATTTCATTTGCACCTTTGATGCGCACAATTCCCTGTTCTATTCGATTGTAAGTCAGGGGATCTAAATCGACCCATTCCCCTTTTCCTTTCATCTTTTGCGAAAGTACAACAGACTTGGCAGTAAACCCAACTTCAGCGGCACGGGATGTAATGAATTGGTTGGTTTGAGCAATGCTTTCTCCATAGACTAGCTTTTTTTGGCAAGTATCATAAACTTGGTAATGCTTTAGCACATCAATGGCCGCCTGGCCGTAGGGAGCTGTTTTGGGATTGGCGAGTGCGATGTGTTTTATGTTGTTGGTGCTGAGTAATTCGATATTTGGCTTGACGTTTTTCTGCATCGACCAGAGCACTAATTTTCCGTAGGCGTAAACTTTGGGAGTCGTTGCTGCTAAGTCAAACTTTTGGATTTCGTTAGGGTATTTCATGTCAGCAGAAACGAGCATATCGTAAGGTGCCCCCTCTTTTATTTGAGCGGTTAGTTTTCCTGAAGAGGCAATTACTAAGTTTGTTTTAATTCCGGTTTGTTTGGTAAACTGAGTGCTTAGCGCGGCCATTGCAAATTGCATATTGGCTGCCGTAGCGATGGTAAGTGTATGAGTTGGTTTGGCGCAACTGGAGAGAAAAAATAAGAAACAGAGGAAGATGATTTTTTTTGTCATTTTATTTATTCGTGCTGATGTTTCTATTAGGAACTAAGTGATTTTGTTTGGTCATATTCTTTTAGAAAGGTTTGAAGGAATGAAGGATGTAAGGTTTGAAGGACACGTAATATGCGAAATTTAGCTGGGCTAAACAGGCACGCGATCAAGGAAACCTTCACTCCTTCAAACCAAATAAAATCATTTAGAACCTTCTATTAATCTTCTTTAAACTTTCTCTTTTC
This sequence comes from uncultured Saprospiraceae bacterium, assembly GCA_937959375.1. Classification (GTDB taxonomy): domain Bacteria; phylum Bacteroidota; class Bacteroidia; order Chitinophagales; family Saprospiraceae; genus CALGLS01. The sequence goes on along the minus strand of CALGLS010000276.1, from coordinate 7,317 downwards.
GTAATTACCTATTTTTTTTCAAAGATACAGAAAAGAAAAAAGAGCCTCCCCTTAGTTCAACATTTTAATTAGATGCCTCAATTTATCTGTTTGGACAAAGTCTACATTTTTTTCAATCGCAGCAATATTCCTAGATTGTGAATGCGCATTAAACACAGCAACCATAATTCCGCTCGCATGTGCAGTTGCAACTTCCTCAGTTGATATCTTGTCGACCGCCACTACGATTCCTTGTAATGCTAATTCATCAGCTATTGCTAATCCAATATCAAAAGAAGTGTAGACAAAAATATTTAAGTCAGGTCTTTTGTTTTTTAGATTCTCAATAACGTCTCTTCGTTTTAGTTCGATATAAATATTATTTACGAGTTGATGTTTGTCGATGAGTTGAATTAGCGCATTGGAAAATGCATTTAAATAAGTCAATGAAGTATCTGGGTCGAAATTCTTACAGTCTAAGAAAAAGGTATGTTCACCGATATTGCTGAGGTTTGAAAAGAGTTCATCCAAACTTAGGATTCTGTAGTTGGAATAAATGGGATCGACGTATCTTGCATCTTCGATTGCATTCCAGGTTTGGGTGTAAACCTTTCCCGATGCGTCTGTCTTATCATCCAATGATTCGCTGTGAAAAGCGATTAGTACTCCATCTTTTGTCATTTGCACATCAATCTCAGTTCCATCAGCTCCGATACTCAAACAGTTTTGAATGGATTCAAACGTGTTCAAGGGATATCTATTCGCAATCCCCATTCCGCCATGACCTAGGATTGTTATTTTATTTCCGTTTAGGTTAACGATATCAAAATCCTTTTTCTGACAAGTGCTGAATAAGAAAAGTAAAACAATTAGTCCGATGGTATTTTTCATGGAGCGCATATTTAAAAAAGTAGTTTTAAAAGCCATATCCGACTGACACCCCACCCCAGTGTCGATAATTTTTATAAAACTCAATAATCGGTGAGTAAGCGATTCGAATAAATAAACCACCTGCAACATTCTGGTACCTGTATCCAATTGTAAAGTTGGCGCTTAATTTTGATTCGCGTTCTACTTGAAAATTGGAGGGGTTTGCTCTAACAATATTTGTGATAGCTTGTCCAAATCCAAATTCTACTTTATGTTGCTTGCCGTATAATCCGTAAATCGCAATTGGAATAATCAAATCAGGATTGAATTGGTCATTGAAATCTTTTAGCCGATAAGAACCAAATCCGATTCTGAGTGCTAGGTTCCATTTATTTTTCAAGGGCAGTAATCGCTCGTAGTTGATTGATCCGTAAGTGGCGAGTCCACCAGCTTCTAGGTAAACTGCATTGCGAGCAGTGTTGGTGCTATCTGATTGTGATATTGCTTGGTTGTTGAGTGAGCTAATTAAAACAACTATGAAGATGAAAATATATTTCACTTTTTCTTTTTTTAATCCTTTAAAAAATCTCACGCTTTATTTTGATTAAAAGCAATACTCGTTATTCGACCAATGAAGTTGTTTAAAATCGTTTTCATCAATTCCTATCCTCATCTCTCAAAGGTTCAGAAAGAAAATATTTAAAATGCGATGCATCAACCACCCCAAATATCAGCGTACTGTCAGATGAACTAAGCGTCCACCATGCGCCACTATTAATGGCAATCGTAAACTCATTTGAATGCTGCACAATCCTTCCGCTTAGTTGACATGGCAAGTGGTCATAATGATAATGTTGTTCTGGCCTACTAATAGGAGTTGAACTTTTTACAAGTTTACGAATCTCAGAAGCATTTAACATCCAAGACCTACAAATACTGCTGTCTTGTAATGAAGAAGAATGATCAACCGTTTTTACAATACTTTTTATTTCAAAGTCTTTAGTGTAATCGAATTTGGAAACACCCTTTTCAGATTTACAAGCAGTAAAAATCAAAACGAACAAGAGAACGATTACATTTTTTGATAGCATTGATAGTTTAATTTTCTGAATCAAAGATAACACTTATCTCAAGCAAATATTCGATTGTACCATGCATTCATCCTATTATATAATTCATTCATCTCGTTATACAAACCATTTATCATCAAACCATTACTCAACATAAAACATTATCTAATTTCTCATCTTTAAGATACAGGATTCTCATCTTTTATGTGTAGATTCACTCTCAAACATAACTACTTTTACTCCCCAAAAATATTTTAAGTCCCCTTAAACTGATTATACATTAAAGCGAATTAGTATATGACTTTGTCTCTTGCTAGTTGCTTTGCTGTAAAATAGACTACCCCCAAGATTCTGTCTATTGGAAGCTGTTTAAAAACTCCAAGTGAGTACTTGGACTACCTAAGCAACTAAATAGGAATTTACATTTTGTAACCAATTAATCCGCATTACTAATGAGAAAAATCAAACCCTCTAAAGGGCTGACTATGTGCAGCTCTATCCTCCGGCTCCCAATCTTAACGCTGTTCCTACTTTCTTTTTTCTGGCAACAGGGAGCCCAAGCACAAGCACCAATTTCTACACAAGCTGAAATTAATGATCTAGTTGCTAACTGTGGTTGTACCGTATTTCCTGGCAATTTAATTATTGGAGGTAATGGTGACATTACAGACTTAACTCCTTTATCTCCTCTTACCTCGGTAGACGGATTACTGGTATTAACGGCATTTTCAACTCCAATTAGTTTAAATGGTTTGCATAACATTACTACTGTTGGGCAAAATCTTGCTATTGCCTTTAACTTTGTACAACTTGACTTTAGCGAACTTTCAAGCCTTACAACGGTAAATGGAGATGTTGGAATTACTCAAAACCCAGGTTTAGTAAATGTTGATGGCCTAACTAACCTAACAACCATAGGTGGTGGCCTCACCCTTACTCAGAATCCATTACTAGAAAATATAGATGGACTCAGTGGTGTTACCTCCATAGGAGCTAGTGATAACAATGGAATAGGTTTACAAATTACAACCAACGAATTACTATCTGAATGTTGCGGCGTTTCGGACTTAATAGCAAACGCTGGGATTACCGGAACCATTGATATAAATGGTAATTTAACCAACTGTAATAGCGAAGCAGAAATAGCTGCAGTCTGTTCTCCCGATCCAGATGATGACGGAGATGGCGTAACAGTTGGTCAAGGTGATTGTGACGACACTGATCCTAACAATTTTCCTGGCAACCCTGAAATCTGCGATGGACAAGACAATAATTGTGATGGTGAAATTGATGAAGGGCTTTCTGGTGAGGTTTACACCGGAAGTGTAATTTTTAATACTCAAAGTGAAATTGATGAGTGGCTACCTTGCTATTCTTCCATTACTGGAAACATAGGTATAAAAGGTGGTTCTGGTGCTATAACCGACCTAACTCCTTTATCAGGTTTAACATCAATTGGAGGTTCATTACAAATTGATTTTTTCTCAACTCCAATAAGTCTAATCGGACTTGATAACATAACATCTATTGGAGAGGGATTCTTCATCCTTGAGAATTCAGTAAACTTAGACTTCACAGAACTATCTAGCCTTAACAGCATTGGTCTTGACATTCTAATTGCTAGCAACTCAGCCATAACTAACCTAGATGGCCTCAACAATGTAAATACGGTTGGTGGCTATCTCATTGTTACAAACAATGCTTTACTAAGTGATATAAGCGGACTTGAAAGTATTAGCTCTATCGCAGGTAGTGCTATTACTGGAATAGGTCTCAACTTAACACTCAACCCATTACTGTCTGAATGCTGTGAAATCTACGATTTACTAAATAACCCTACTTCAATTTCTGGAACCATTACAATCGCTGACAACGCAACAGATTGTAACTCTGAGGTAGAAATAAATGCTGCTTGCGCACCCGATCCAGATGATGACGGAGATGGCGTAACAGTTGGTCAAGGTGATTGTGACGACACTGATCCTAACAACTTCCCTGGCAACCCTGAAATCTGCGATGGACAAGACAATAATTGTGATGGTGAAATTGATGAAGGACTCTCTGGTCTGACCTTTGTCGGTAACGTTGTTTTTGAAGAACAAACTGACATAGATGCATGGCCAAGTTGCTATACTACCATTGACGGTAATTTAGTAATTACAAATAATGGTCCTAATACAGTTACTGATCTTTCTCCAATCGGAGGAATAACATTGGTTACCGGATCTGTTAATATTAATTCCCTTAATCTAACAAGTCTTCAAGGACTGGGCTTAGAAATGATTAATAGTAATTTCAGTATTACGAATAATGATTTCCTTGTTAATCTTGAAGGTTTAGAAAGTCTCACTTCTGTAGGTACATTATTTATTTCAAATAATGACAACATGGAAACCATAGATGGACTAGAGGGCCTCACTACAGCTGGAAGTATTGATATAGAAGACATGCCGTCATTGACTAATGTGGATGGACTTATAAACCTAACGCAGGCATTTAGCATTGACATCCAATTCAATGATGCATTAACCAACGTGGATGGACTAGCGAATATAATGTCTCTTGACAATCTATTATCCATAACTTTCAACCCACAACTAACAGATTGCTGTGGCGTTTATGAACTTCTTGCTACCCCTGGAGCGCTTCCAATAGGTTCTTTTATTGCTGGCAATGATACTGGCTGTGATAATCCAGCTGAAGTGATTAGCAACTGTGAAACAGATGAAGACATGGATGGTGTATCAGTCCTAGAAGGTGACTGTGATGATGCGGATGGGAACAACTTCCCTGGCAACCCTGAAATCTGCGATGGTCAAGACAACAACTGTGATGGTGAAACTGATGAAGGTTTTGACTTAGATGGCGATCAAATCGCTGACTGCTTTGATCCTTGTCCACTTGCACCAACTACGATTACCAATTTTGACGAATCAACTTGTAACTGTCTCCCTGGTTATTTTCCAATAACAGAAACAATAGGAGACGCTACGATTACTACCGCTTGCCAACCATGTCCTGCGGGCTCTTTCTGCCCAGATGGGATCAGTCAACAACTTTGTCCTCCTGGATCATTTAGCAGTATGACTGGGCAATCAGAATGTGCCCTATGTCCATCAGGAACATTTAGTGAAACAGAAGGAACTACAGCTTGTTCATCTTGTCCTGCTGGAACATTCCAACCAGAAATTGGTGCTGCAGAATGTTATACCTGTTGCGAAAATACTTCTTCTATTGAAGGTTCTACTAGCTGTGATCCAGGGCCATGGAGTGCCTTCGATGATTGTAGTGGCGAATGTGGTGAAGGAACTCAAAATAGAACACGAGCGATCACTACCTATGATGCAGGAATCGTTACTTGTGAAGTTGAAACAGAAACGCAAGTTTGCACAAACGTTGATGAAGAAGCACCTATTGCACTTTGTCAAAACACAAGTATTGATCTTGACGAAAATGGTAATGCTTCTATTACCACCATGGATATTGACAATGGTACATCTGATGCCTGTGGCTTTACTTTAGAATTGAGTCAAACTGATTTTACTTGTGATAACCTAGGCCCAAATACTGTAACACTTACAGCTGTTGATCCAAGTGGAAATACTGGAACTTGTGAGGCAGAAGTAAGCATCAATGATCCGATTGGAAGTTGCGATAACGGAACAGACTACTGCGAATCTTACGGTGAATCAACTCAATACGAATGGATTGAGAACATAGCCGTAAATGGCAATGACTACACCTCAGGTGACAACGGCGGTTATGGTGATTTTACTGGTACCACTATCCCACTCGCAACAGGTTGGAATAGTTTAGAATTAATGCCAGGTTTTGCTGGTGATGTGTACGGTGAATACTGGACGGTTTTTATTGATTACAATCAAGATGGTACATTTGACGTCGCTACTGAAACGGCTTATTATGGTGCTTCTTACTATGACATTTACACCAGCATTAATGTTCCTTCTGATGCCCCAACAGGAACTACTAGAATGCGCATAGCTATGCGCTTCGGACAGTACGCTTATCCTTGTGATGTTTTTGCGGAAGGAGAAGTAGAAGATTATACCGTTGAAATTAGTGCTTGTGATAACATTACCGATGGCGGTGAAATTGGAGACGACGAAGCACTTTGCGAAACGGATAACGATCCAGCGGAGATGCTTAGCTTAGCTGACGCAAATGGTGGTTCTGGTACCATAGAATATGTATGGTTAATGAACACGACTACCTCTACTCCTCCAACTGCTTACAACATGAATGGCTGGACGGAAATTGCTGGTAGTAATAGTCCTTCTTATGATCCGGGACCAATCAGTGAAACGACTTGGTACTTACGTTGTGCACGACAAAGTGGCTGTATCCAATACAGTGGTGAGTCTAATGTTATAGAGAAAGCTTACGAAGCGGTTTGTCCGTTAGTGTATTGTGATTCTGAAGGTAGTAACACGAACTATGAGTGGATTAAGAAAGTGGTTATTGGAAACATACACAACTACTCTGGCAACAATGGTGGCTACGCTGATTTCACTTACTTGAGTACAGGTCTAAGTTGCGGACAATCGCAAACCATCACACTTAAGCCCGGTTACGCTGGAAATGCTTATGCTGAGTACTGGAGCGTTTGGGTAGATTGGAATCAAGATGGTGACTTTGATGACGCTGGCGAATTGGAAGTTCAAACGGCGGGTTACTATACGCGCTATGGAACCATCTCAGCTCCTAACGATGCCGTGCATGGTGATACGCGTATGCGAGTGAGTATGAGTTACAATGGTTATCCTTCTGCCTGTGATGCTTTTCAATATGGTGAAGTGGAAGACTACACGATTCATGTAAATGGAAACGCGGGTCTTGTCGTTATTAATGAAGATGATAAAGGAGAAGATAACTCAGCGACAACTTATAGCGAGGACGAAAACGACAGACAGACCACTGCAATCGGAACAGGATCAGTTGATGTGTTTCCGAATCCTGCAACGAATCATGTTTTTGTGAATCTAAACGCTTTTGCCGGAAAGGCGGTTGATGTTCAGATTATAAACTCGTTTGGTCAAGTTATCATACAACAGCAAATTGCAGAAGTATTGGATCAACGTTTGCAATTTGATTTGTCTACTTTCGAGACGGGACATTATGTGGTGACAGTGATTACTGCTGATGGTGAGCGTATTGCGAAAGGACTTGTCGTTCGAAAATGATTTCTTAGATTAATTAGTTAATTTGAAATGCGAAAAGCTGGTAACAATTGTTGCCGGCTTTTTGTTTTTTAGGGATGGTGTGTTGGGAGGAGTGAACGGGATCGGTGCGATGCACCTTGCCGGATACTTGCTAGTTGTTTTGTTACAAACAGAGTCGGTGCGATGCACCTTGAGAGATTTGGACGACTCGGATTCTA